>CAYVKQ010000327.1:0-3907 GCA_964451945.1 uncultured Lentisphaerales bacterium | reverse complement strand
ATCGTCGGCGACGACCTCTTCGTGACCAATACCCGCTTCGTCCAGCGCGGCATCAAGGAGAAGGCGGCCAACGCGGTGCTGATCAAGCTCAACCAGATCGGCACCGTCTCGGAGACGGTGGCGACCATCCGCATGTGCCGCGAAGCGGGCTGGGGCTACGTCATCTCGCACCGTTCGGGCGAGACCGAGGACGCCTTCATCGCCGATCTCGCCGTGGCCATGGGCGGCGGCCAGATCAAGACCGGCTCGGCCTGCCGCAGCGAGCGGATCGCCAAGTACAACCGGCTGCTCGAGATCGAGGCCGAACTCGGCGCATCGGCCGTGTTCGCCAACCCGTTCGCCGGGCGGTAACGCCCGCCGAAACGAGGAAACAGACATGCAGACATCCGATCGTCCCACCCGGCAACCCGGCCGCCCGCGCGCGGGCGCGCGCCGGACCGCTCTTCTCACCGCGCTTTCGGCGGCGTCGCTGGCGTCGGCCGCGCCCATGCTGCGCGCCCCCCGGGTCACCGTGCGCACCGACCGCGACAGCGGCTTCTACTCCTGCGGGAACCCGGCGGTGTTCACCGTCCTGGTCACCTCGGACGGACAGCCTGCCACCAACGGCACCGGCACGGTCCGGCTGACGCTCGACGGCGGCAACCTGCTCGCGGAACATCCCTTCGACCTCGCCCGGCGCAACCCCTTCACGGTCACCAACACGCTCGCCGAGCCGGGATTCATCCGTTGCGATTTCAAGCAGGTGAGCAGCTACCCGCACCCCCTCGGGACGCTGGCGGCGGCCGGGTTCGATGTGGAGAAGATCCGCCAGGGCCAGCCCGAACCGGCCGATTTCGACGCCTACTGGTCCGGTTGTTTCGCGCGGCAGGAGGCGATCGCCGACGCCGTCGCCGTCTCCCCGCTGCCGGTGGCCGTCGGCAACCCGGGGTACGACTCCTTCCGCGTGGCGGTAAAGACCATCGACGGCGGCAGCATCTACGGCTATCTGGGCGTTCCGGCCGGACGCCCCGGCCCGTTCGCCGCGCTGGTGATCGTGCAGGCCTACGGCCCGGGATACGACGCGCCCGACCCGACCTTCATCCGTCCCGACATGATGACCCTGTCGCTCAACGTGCATCCACTCGACCCGACGCAGCCCCGCGCGGAATACGACGCCGCCTTCAAGAAACTCACCGCCGAAAAGGCCTACATGTACCTCGGCGCGCCCGACCGCGACCGCTACTACTTCCGCAACGCCGTCATCGGCACGCGGGCGGCGGTCCGGTGGCTCGTCGACGATCCGCGGTTCAACGGCAAAGACCTTCTCTACCTGGGATCGAGCCAGGGCGGCGGCTTCGGCATGATCCTCGGCGGCCTCTGTCCCGAGTTCACGCGGATCACCCTCTGCGTCCCTGCCCTCTGCGACCACGGCGGCGAGGTGCTGGGGCGCCGCGCGGGCTGGCCCTACCTCGTGCGGACGGTGGCGGGCGAGGACGAAGCCCTGCGGCAGGAGACGCTGGCGATGAGCGGCTACTTCGACGCGGCCAACTTCGCCCGACGCATCCGCTGCCCCGTGTTCGTGGCGGCGGGGCTGGTCGACACCACCTGTCCGCCCAGCTCGGTCTACGCCGCCTACAACGCGATTCCCTCCGTGAAGTTCATCACCACGCTGCCGCTCTCGGGACACGCCGTGCCCTGGGAACAGCTCAACGGGGTGTGGCAGTGGCTGCAGAACGGAATGGACGAGAGCCACCGCGCCTACCGTCCCTATTTCAAGTACTGAGCCTACCGGTCGGAGACCGCGGCGAGCAGGCCCGCCATGACGAGGGTGGTGGCGAGGCTGCTGCCGCCGTGGCTGATGAAGGGGAGGGGGATGCCGGTCAGCGGCAGTGCCTTGGTCACCCCCGCCACGTTGAGGATCGTCTGGAAGGCCAGCGTGCCGGTCAGCCCCGTCCCCAGGAGCGCCGCGAACGGCGTCGGCGCCGCGGTCCCCGCCCGCCAGCCGCGGGCGAACAGGGCGGCGTAGAGGACGAGCAGGAGGATGCAGCCGGCCAGGCCAAGCTCCTCGGCCCAGGCGGCGTAGACGAAGTCGGAGGCGGCGATCGGCACCGCCTGCGGGATTCCCGCGCCGATCCCCGCCCCCCACATCCCGCCCGAGTACATCGCCGAGAGCCCCTGCAGCACCTGCCACCCCTTGCCGGTCGGGTCGGCGAACGGGTCGCTCCAAATCTCGAACCGGACCCGCGCGTGCGCCGAAAGGGTCATCGCCGCCGCCGCCAGCACCGCCACGCCGGCCGCTCCCAGCACCAGGTAGCCGAGGCGGCGCGAGGCGGTGAAGAGCATCAGCACCAGCACGGCGTTGAGCAGGATGAGCAGCCCCAGATCCTTGAGATAGAGGATCGCCGCCATCGGGAGCGCCCACGCCGCCCCCAGCAGCAGCAGGTCGCCCGGCGGCGGCAGCGGCAGGCCGACCCGTGTCTCGGCGAACGCCTTTTTGCGCCGGGCGAGAAAGGCGGCGAGGAAGATCACCAGCAGCGGCTTGACCGCCTCGGAAGGGTTCAGGTTGCCGGGGAGGAAGACGCCGCCGCGGTAGCGGCGCCCCAGCACGGCCATCGCCCCCAGCACCCCCAGGGCGAGCAGGTAGCAGAGCCAGCCGCCGCCGGCCAGCGCCGCGAACCGCTGTCTGCCGAAGAAGGAGATCGTCAGCAGCAGGCCGCAGCAGCCGAGCGGGTAGGCGAGCCGGGACACCGACCACGGCCTCGCCCCGGCGTACGCCCCCAGGCGGAACTGCATGACGACACCCAGTCCCGCCAGCAGCAGCGCCGCCGCCGGGATCACGCCGTCGCCGCGGTAGCCCGAGAGGCGCAGCCAGAGCCAGGCGAAGGGAACCGAGACGGCGTAGACCCCGACCGGCAGCAGTTGCGTCCAAGGAAGGGCCGGCGCGTTGCCGACCTTCACCGCCACCACCGAGGCGCAGGCCGCCGCCGTCGTCAGCAGGATCAGCGCCGCCGACAAGGCCGAAAAACCGCCGCCGGCCGCATGTTGTTGACCTCTCGCCATTGCTCTCCCCAAACGCCTGTGAGCGATGAAAAAAGAATCAGGGGTCAGGGTTCAGGCTGAAAAACTCCCTGACTCCTGCCCCTGAACCCTGAACCCTGACCCCTGCCCCCTCCCGCCTGCACTGATCACCGCAGGCGGCGCACCATGCGGAACTGCCCCTTGTACTGGCCGGACAACTTGCGCAGGAATTCGCCGCCGTCTTTGTCGATCTGGTAGCCGATGCAGTGGATGCGCGGCTCCTTGAGCCCTTTCTCGACGTACACGTCTTTGTAGATCAAGCCGATGTGCCGCACGAAATCGGCAAGCGTCCAATAGCCCGCCTCGGGCATGGGCGGCGGGGTGGGGCGGGCGGTGCCCACATGGTGCACTTCCCGCCAGTAGCCCGGCCGCGCGGGCGCGCCCGGGTCGGGCTTCTGCCCCTCGCGCAGCGGGCCTGTGGAGGGGGGACGCGCCGGCTGCGGCGGCACCCACACCTTCTGCGCCGGCGCGGCGGCGACGGCGCGGTCGTACGCCTCGACGGCGCCGGCGTGGGTCTGGTGCCACTCGGCGACGCGGCTGCGATGGGCTTCGAGCTGCTGGTCGGAGAGCGCCTTCTTCACCTGCGGCAGGCCGTCGCTGATGATCAGGAGCGTGTCGGCGCCTTGGGACATCGCCGCCGAGATCGCCAGATCGAGGCGGGTCGTTCCGCCCACGGCCTTCAGCCCCTTGGCGTAGCCGGTGAAGTTGCCGGTGTCGTGCCCCCACTGTCCGCCGCTGTTGAAGGGCGCCAGGAACTGCTTCGCCCGGGTGCGGTTCTCGGGATTGGCGTAGAGCATCTGCTGCGGGTCGAGGATGGAGCAGCCGTCGGCGAAGACGATGAGGTTGAAGA
>CAYVKQ010000326.1:0-3915 GCA_964451945.1 uncultured Lentisphaerales bacterium | reverse complement strand
CTGCCAACCACAATGTCATCCGATGCGGGTGTAGGCACGCTTACCATCGACTGGCTACCCGTCACGAACCGCACGCAGAACGCGACGCAGACGGGCACGGCGATCCTGATCAGCGAACATGACGAAGACCCAGAGGCGCATGCGGACATCCGCGACGCGCTCGCCGCGATTCCGACCACCTACGTCGGCGGCACGACCTATTCCGACCTGGGCAGCAACATCGTGGCGACGATCATCGTGAGCAACAAGCTCGTGTCGCTCTGGGAGGTGCTGTATGATTAAGCGCGCGTCAGTCCTGGTGCTCCTGGCCATCTCCGCGCAGGCCGCGCGGCTGGAGAAGATTGGCGACCTCCTCATGGTCACGCCCGGCGGGCAGATCGTGCCGAGCGAGTCGGCCGCCTCTATTTCCGACCTGGCGGAGCTATCCGCCCATGCCGTGGCCAATGCCCAGGCCGCCGCGCTCGCATCCCAGGGCGTGGCGCAGGTCTCGGCCAAGCAGGCCGAGATCGAGGCGTTCGTCTATGCCCAGGAAGGGACGCTCTATCTCGATTCGTTCAACATCCTGTCCGTCGGCCCGCCGCTCGCCGCAGACACCAATCTGCTCGCCACAGTCGTCCTCCTGGAGCCGAAGATCAGAGTCTACACCGATCCCTCCTACGTGGTGAACCGCGTTACGATGTCGTTTTCAGAGGACCCCGGCTACATGCCGGTGTTCCGCCAGTCCGCCAACCTCCGATCCACCAACGTCTGGGACATCGCCGAGACCATCGACCAGGGCTACACCAACCGCCTGATCGGCGCGACCTACTACGAGGATGCCGTCTGGACCGAAGTGCTGACGCCGGCCTCCTGGACAAACGCCTATTTCCGCGGCTTCACCGAGGTGCGCGGGGGCGGCACCAACGTCGTCAATTTCACCATCAACAACGGCATCGCGGTCCGCGGCGAGACGCCGCTCACCGCGACATTCATCCAGGGCACCAACACCCTTAAAATCATCGGAGGCGTGGTATGCACGCCTTGATGGTCATCATACTGGCCGCGCTCGGCACGTTCGTTTGCGCGGCGTTCTGGCGCCGCTTGCGCGCGGCCGGCGTGCCCGTTACTTTCCGCGCCGCTCTCCTGGTTATTTTGGCATGGGCCGTATCTGTCGGAGGCAGCAAGGTCGCTCCGCCCGTGGCCGACCGCATCGGCAATTTTGTCTACTGGTCCGCGTCCGGCCGGCTGGAGGACCCCACCGGCATCGTCGCCGAATACGCTGAGACGGCTGCCGTCGAGGCGTTCGAGGCAGAGACGGCCGCGATTGTCTCCGCCATCACCGGGGCCGTCGCCGGGGTATCGGCCGACGCCGGCGATCTGCATGACTATGCGACGGGGCGCGACCTGGAACTCGTCTATCTCGTGGCCGATGCGCCGCGCGACCTGCCAGGCGTCGTCGAGAACCATAACATCTCGATCACGCAGGAACGCTCGATCGTCGCCGCCGGCATCTATTCCGTGTGGTTCCGCTACTCGTGGGAGTTGAGCGACGCGGCGGGGATCTCCGCCACGTTCAAAATCGGCGGCGACGTGATCACAATCGCGGCGCACACGAATACCTTTCCCGATGCGGAGTACGTCGGCGAGATCCCCTGCTACCGCTATGATTTCGATATTTCCGCCCTGTGTGGCACAAACAGCCCTGTCGTGATCGCCCCCTACGAAGCGCAGTTCGGCGGACCGTCCGGCAGCGCCATCCCGCTCGCGACGCCGGCCGACATCGAGGTCGTGACCGGCGGCGGCGCGGTCACCAACGCGGGGCTTACCGGATGGATTGCCGTACCGTACATGGAGCCGCTCATGCTGCGGGCGGAGGGCGGCATGGCCGTCGAGGCCTCGGCGTACGGCACAAACTACACCGGCGTCGCCGGCGGGGAGGTCTATCTATGATTCGCGCGATCCTGGTGGGGAGTGTGTTGGCCGCTGTCGCCGCGTCGGCGCAGGACGCCGTTCCGAAATACCGTCTGCGGATCGGCGAAACCACAAACGCATGGGTATGGCGCGAGACGATGACCGACGGCACCGTGCGCGAATCGCAGACGCCGAAGCCGCAGCCAATCCCGCAGCCCGTGCGCGTCTCTCTCGTCGCGAGCAACGATGTCGGGTTCGCCTGGCGCTACGATTACGAGGTCGGCCGCGACGACGGCAGCGTGCTCACCAATTCCAGTTTCCGCGCCAAGCCCCCGCGCGAACGCCTAGCCGGCAAGCTGTCGCTGGAGCGGCCGCCAATGCCTCCCGATCCGGTGGCTGACGCCCGCGAGTATGTTGCCGCGGCGCGGGATCTCCGCACGCGCGCCGCGGAAATGACGCTGGAGCGCGTGGCGCCGCAGGGCGTTGTGACGCAGCGGATGGCGCGGCGCGTGTTCGTGCAGTCCTCTCGCCTCATCGACCGCGACCGCGCCGAGCTGCGCCATACGGACGGCAGCGTAACCACGCAGGCTGTGCGCCGCGTGGTAGGCAAGCGACTGGCCGCGCTCGACGCCGCCCTGGCCGCGCGCCGCGCCCCCGATCCGGAGCCCGTCCAAGCACTGCCCATCGACGCCGGTCGCGCCGCCGCGGCCGCCGCCGGGGCCATAGCCGGAGCCGCCGCCGCGGCGGCGCTCCGCAAAAACAAATCTCACTAACCCCGACAGAAAGGAACGCAGCATGAAGGACATCATCCTCAACTTGCTTACAACCAACACCGTGATCGGCATCGTCATCGGCGCGGCCGTCGCCTGGCTCGTCAAGTGGCTGGCCGGCGACGGCGCGAAATGGAAACAATATGAGGGCTACGCGATTACCGCCGTGCGCCTGGCCGAAAAGGCCATCCCCGACAGCGCGCCCGGCAACGGCCTGCGAAAGCTCGACTATGCGCTGCAGCAGTTCCTGGCCAAGTACCAGGCCGCCACCGGTACCCAGGTAGACGCCGCGATGGAGGCAAAGATCGAAAGCTGGATTGCCCTCGTCCACAACGCCCTTGTCGAGTCCGGAGCCCTCAAAAAGGAGACATCGAAATGAGAATCCTCCGCCGCCTCAAAGCCCGCATCAACGCAGCCCTCCGGCGCCGCCTCCGCAAGGTCCGACTCCGCCGCCCGGCTGCTGTCGGCCCGCTCAAGTTCGCCGCCGCCCTCGCGGCGCTCTTCGTCTGGGGCTGCGCCACGCAGCCCAACAAGGCGCAGGAGGCGCGCATTGATGCCGACAGCATCACCGTGCTCGACGCCCGCGGCGCCGCCGCCCTCGCCCTGGTGCAGTACGCCGCCAGCAACGCCGTCGATGCCGCTACGCTCGCCGCCCTGCTGGACGCCCTCCCCTCCGGCGACTTCGCCATCATCAGCCAGGCCATGGCCAACGAGACCGGCGGCAACGAGAGCAATAGCCAGGCCGCCAGCCCCTCGACCAGCGTCCCCATCGACGTCCTCCGCGGCACCGGCGGCGGCTCCACCTGGGCCGACCTCGGCGCCGGCATCGGCGCCCTTGTCAACTCCGTCAGCGGCGGCAAATCCACCACGCCAGCCGCGGCCGCCGACTGCACGGGCGCCACCTGCGCCACCTGCGCCGAGCCCGCCAAGTAATCAGCCTTGATCCCCGATCCATAAACCCCTAAACTACGCGCTATGGACAGCAAGCCAGGATACGACGCATACGGCTACCCGCTCTACGACGCGGCATGGTTCTGGACGCACGCCGTCCGCCCCGCGCTCGTGGCGCTGGCCGTCATCGCCGCGATAGCCATCCTGTCCTAGCGCCCGCGAGGCGCCTTGACCGCAAAAGAGATACTCATCCGGATCAAGTCCTTCTTCGAAGGCGCCGGTATCGAGCAGGCCAAACGCGGAATCGACGCCGTCGTCTCCGCCCGCGCCAACGCCCGTGCCGCGTCCGTCCTCGCCCGCATCC
>CAYVKQ010000325.1:0-3946 GCA_964451945.1 uncultured Lentisphaerales bacterium | reverse complement strand
AGCGGAAAACGCGCGGGAGGATCCGTGCATCCGTGCATCCGTGCGTCTGTTTGCCCGGACGCCCAGCCTGTGCTATCCTGCATCCATGAAGACACCCTTTTGCGGTCGGCCGCTTGCCCCCCATCCGCGGCTCTACCTCGGTGAGGCGGAGCGCCGCCGTCTGAAGGGACCTTTCCGGTTGCCGCTGTTGCGCGCCGCCGCCGCGGAGGTGGCCCGGCTGGCCGACGAGTGTCTGGCGGGGCCGCAGTTCGAGTGGGTGCGCAACACCCACAACGCCCATCTGCTGCGGGCGCGGCGGATGCAGTGCCGCGTGGTGGCGCTGCTGGCGCAGTGGACCCGGACCGGTGACGCGCGCTACCGCGATGCGGCGCGCGACCACCTGCTGGAGATGGGGCGCTGGGAGTGCTGGAGCTGGATCGCCTGGCGCGAAAACCGGTTCGAACCGGACGCCATCTTCGATCTGAGCTACGGCGAGAACAGCGCCACCCTGGCCATCGGCTACGACTGGCTGCACGACACGCTCGACGACGGGGAGCGGCGGGCAATCCTGGCGGTAATGCGGCGCCCCGTGGCGGCGTTCCTGAAGCATACCGCGCCCGAATCGCGCGTCTGGTGGTTCGGCAAGCGCGACAGCAACTGGAACACCGTCTGTGCCGGCGGCGCGGGAATGCTGGCGCTCGCGTGCGATGAAGAGTTTCCCGAAGCCGCGCTCATCCTTGCCCGCGCCTGCGAGTCGATCGATCCGTTTGTCGAGGAGATCCGGGCCGTGAATGGCGCCTGGCCGGAGGGGATCGGCTACTGGAACTACGGCATGCGCTACCTGTACATGTTCGTGCTGAGCCTGGAGCAGGCCACGGGATGGCGTTCGCCGTGGCTCGATGGACGGGAGGTGCGCGACGCGCTCGCCTTTCCCATGCGTTTCGCCCCCTATCCCGGATGCGCCTGCAGTTTTGGCGACGTCAACCAATGGAGCCCGCTGCCATTCCATCTCGCCGCCGCCCGCCGCCTGCGGCAGCCCGCGGTGCTGTCCGACCTGAAGCGGCGCCTGCAGCCGCCCAAGGCCGGCACCGACACCTGGCCCAACGCCGCCGAGTTGCTCTGCCTCCATGACGCCGCTCCGAGCGTGCCGCCGCCGCGGACCGCGCCGTTCCTGCACCACTACAAGGGGCTCGACTGGGTCGTTCTCGCCGACCGCATGCCCGCGCCGCGGCTCTACGCGTCGGTGCGCGGCGGTACCACCGAGGTGCCGCACGGCCACGTCGACCTGACCAGCTTCCACGCCGTCGTCGGCGGCGAAAAGATGATCGACAGCCTCGGCCCCGCGCAGTATCTCGACACGACCTTCAGCGCGCGCCGCTGGGAATTGTTCGAGATGATTCCGATGTCGAAGAACGTGCTGCTGGCCGATGGTGTCGGCATCACCCGCCCCGCCACGGTGGCCACCCGCGCCCTGCGCACTCCCTGGGGACCGGCGGTGCGCTTCGATGCCGCCGCGGCGCTGGGCGGCGGCGGGCGGCGCGACAACGACGGCGTGCTGCGCTACTTCCGCCTTTTCCTGCTGCTGCCCGGCACCGGGCTGCTGGTCCTTGACACGGTGAAGCGTCCGCACGCCTCGCTCTTCGAGCAGCGCTTCTTCACGCCGGTCCGCGCCACGCCGCAGGCGAACGGTTTCCGGCTGCAGGGCGAACGGCAAACCGCCACGATCACCTGCGCCTGCAGCGAGGAAGCGACGCTGCACACCGCCGCCGCGCCGCTGACGCAGCCATCGGGGGCGCCGCCCACGATGCTGCGGCAGATCACGAAGCTGCTGCACGAGGAGATCCTCATGGCGACGCTGCTGACGCCCGGCGCACGCGCCGCACCGTTGGCGCTGCGGCGCGCATCGCGCGAAGGGGTCGATGTCGCGATCGGCGCCGTCGGCCGCCGCGTGCTGCGCCTCGGCCGCGACCTGCTGCCGCGCTGACGCGGCGGTGGTCACGTGTCGGGGGGGCGCCGGATGCGGTCGGGTCCGAACCGTTCGCGCAGGGCGTCGATGGTCTTGCTGAGGGTTTCGCGCTTGTGCAGATCGGCGGCGCCGTCGTCGAAGAGGAGGAGCTGCTCGCTGCGCGAGCCGCAGAGGCCCGTGACGCCGAATCCGACCAGCCGCACCGGCTTGACCAGCGGTTCGCCGTCGAGCAGGGCGCAGGCGGCTTCGCGCAGGGTGAAGTCGTCGCAGACGGCGGTGGCGAAGGTTTTCTGGCGCGTGAGGGTCTGGAAGTCGGACCAGCGCAGTTTCAACTTGGCCGTGCGCGCGAAGCGCTCCGCGGCGCGGAGGCGGCGGCCGACATCCTCGGTGAGCGCGCACAACACGGCACGGACCTTGGCCGCGTCGCCGCAGTCGGCGGCGAAGGTGTGCTCGCGCGAGAGGCTCTTTTCGTCCCAGTCGGTGATCACGTCGCGGTCGTCGTCGCCGCGGGCGAGGCGTTGCAGCCAGGCGGCGGTGTGGGCGCCGAGCAAGGCCGCCAGGGATGCTGCGCCAGCCCGCTGGATGTCGCCCACCGTGCGGTAGCCGGCCCGTTCCAGTTGCTCCCGCGTCACGGCGCCGACGCCCCAGAGGCGTCCCACCGGAAGCGGTTCCAGAAAGCGGAGGATCTCCTGCGGCGCGCGCGGCACCACGGTGAGACCGTCGGGCTTGTGCATCTCGCTCGCGAGCTTGGCGAGAAACTTGTTGCCCGCCACGCCCACCGACGCGGTGAGTCCGTCCGTCTCCTCGCGGATGGCGGCGCGGATCCGCCCCGCGATGGCCGTGCTGTCGCCGAAGAGACGGTGGGCGCCGGTGACGTCGAGAAACGCCTCGTCGACCGAAACCGGCTCCACCAGCGGCGTGAAGCGCTCGAAGATCGCGAACACCTGGCGCGAGACGGCCCCGTAGCGCGCCATGTCGGGCGGCACGAAGACCGCGTGCGGACAGCGCCGTCCGGCCTCCGACGACGGCATCGCCGAACGGACGCCGAAGGCGCGCGCCTCGTAGGAGCAGGTCGAGACCACGCCGCGCTGGTCGGGCCGCGCGCCGACGACGACCGGTTTGCCGCGCCATTCCGGGTGGTCGCGCTGCTCCACCGCGGCGAAGAAGGCGTCCATGTCGATATGGAGAATGTCCCGGTCCATGCGCGAATTATGTGCTCACAGCGCGCAAGAATACAATCCTCATCCCCGTTCCACGTTCAACACGGGGTTTGCGTAGATGGCGCGCCCACGGGGAGTCGAACCCCGCTTCCAAGGATGAAAACCTTGTGTCCTAACCGATAGACGATAGGCGCCAAGGAAAAAGCAGCGGGAAACCTAGCATGCCGCCCTTTTTCCTTCAAGCCGCAAAAAAGTTCAGCGCAGCCAGATGGGGCGCGAGACGTCGGGCGCCGGAACTCGCTCCAGCCGCGCGCGCAGCGCGGCCGGCGAGTGGGCGAAGAGAGGGTCGATCTCAACCGGCACGGAGGGAAACCCGCCGAGACCGGACGCCACCCGCACACCGGCCGCCGCCAGCCAGCGCGCCCACTTCGCCGAGAGGTCGCGCCGGCAGCTCTCCGGCGAGTCCGCGCCCGCCGCGTTCTTGACCGGCGAGAACTCGTCGCGCCGGTCGAAGGCCAGATTAACCACCCGCGCGGCGCGCGGCAGCAGATCGAAAATGAATTTCTCGAACTTGTAACCGTTCGGGCCATCGGGCTGCACCGGCATGCCGGTTTCGTCGCAGGCGACGATTTTCTTGTGCGCGACATGCAGCGGCAACTCCGCGCGCGCCTCGCGGCGCAGGAAGTCCAGCGCGAAGAGGTGGATGGCCACGCTGCCATACCTGAAATAGAGCTCGCCATCGGGACGCCGGCGCTGCTTCTGCTCCTCGGTCAGCTCCGTGTATTCCACCATGGCATGCGCGCCGTCGTCGCGCCGCACCACGACTCCCAACCCCTCGTGC
>CAYVKQ010000324.1:0-3966 GCA_964451945.1 uncultured Lentisphaerales bacterium | reverse complement strand
CGCGCGACATTCGCGACGAGGAGTGGAGCGTCGGCTTCCTGTGGCACGAGCTGACGAACCACCGTCCCGAAGAGCGCACCGTGAACTATGTCGAGAGCCACGACCAGGCGCTCGTCGGCGGCAAGACCCTGCTGTTCCAGCTGATGGACGCCGCCATGTATGGCGGGATGGCGCGCGAGGCCGCCAGCGTGCAGGCCGCGCGCGGGGTCGCGCTGCACAAGCTCGCCCGCCTGGCCACACTGGCCACCGCCGGCGGCGGGTACCTCAATTTCATGGGCAACGAGTTCGGCCATCCCGAGTGGATCGATTTTCCGCGCGAGGGGAACGGTTTCTCCCACCAGTACGCCCGGCGCCAGTGGCGCTTGCGCGATGACCCGAAACTACTGTTTTCCTGCCTGGGCGATTTCGACCGCGCCATGCTGCGCCTGGTCACCGAGGCCGGTGCCTTGGACGCGGGCGAGCCGCGGCTGCTGCACATGTCCGAGGCCGACAAGGTGCTGGTGATCGAACGCGGGCCGCTGCTTTTCTTCTTCAACTTCCACAGTGCGCAGTCGGTGCGCGACTATGCGGTACGGGTGCCGCCCGGGAGATTCCGAGGGGTGCTCGACTCCGACGAACCGCGCTTCGGCGGGCAGGGGCGGGTCCAGGCCGATCAGGCCTACCCGGTGTTCACCGAGACGCGCGAAGCCGAATGCGTCTTCCTGGTGCGGGTCTACCTGCCGTGCCGCACCGCGCTGGTTCTGGAGCGGAAGTAGCCCGCCGCCCCCGGCGACGCGCCGTGCGCGCCTCACTTGTCCGTGTGGTCGATCGAGAACGAGGCCACGGTGTCGAGCGCCAGCAGCGCCTTGGCGAGGCTCTCGACGTTGCGCTTCCTGCGGGTTTTGATGGTCATGCGGTATTCCAGATGGCCACCGCCATCGAGCAGCCTGTAGCTGATGTTGTCCATCGTGAACCCATGGGCCGCGAACAGTGCGCGCACCTCCTGCTCGCTCGGCGCCTCGTTTCGGCGGAAACGCAGGGTCTGTGTCGCGTACTCCTGCACCGGCATCGCATTCTCGATGTACCGGAAGGCGGCAAGCACCCCCAGCGTGATCAGCGTGGCCAGGGCGACGGCGGGGTAGAGACCCACGCCGGCGAGGATGCCGATCGCGGCGGTCGTCCAGATCGAGGCGGCGGTGGTGAGGCCGTGGATGTTCATTCCCGACTGCATGATCACGCCCGCGCCGAGAAAACCGATGCCTGTCATGACTCCCTGGGCCATCCGCGTGGGGTCGACGCTCACCCGCGCCGCGGAGGTGCCGCCGAACCACTCGCCCTGGTACAGCGTGACGAGCATCAGCAGGCTCGATGCCATGCAGACCAGCGCGTGGGTGCGGAAGCCGGCCGGCCGGCCGTGGTAGCTCCGTTCGAGGCCGATGATGGCGCCAGCCACCGTCGCCACCAGAAGGCGGACCGCAATTTCCATCCATTCGTTTCCCATGGTTACTCCTTTTTGCCGCTAGGCCGGCGAAGCGGCCGCGCGGCCGGCGTTGTAGAGAACGCCGCCTCGGGCAGCGTAGGCTGCGAGAACGGCCCGCGACCGCGGACGCAGCAGGCGCCGGCGGACACGGATGCCGCGCCGGCGCAAGGCTTCGGGCCAGGCTCCGGGCTTCGGCCCTTCGTCGAAGCCGATCGCCTCGGCGTCGGCGCCGGTCGCCCCGCAAACCAGGCGCGCCACCCCCGACCAGAAGACGGCGCCGAGACACATGACGCACGGCTCGACACTGGTGAAGAGGGCAAAGCGCCCGGCCGCCGACAGATCGTGCACCCCGAAAAACTTCTCGGCCCGCGCCAGCGCAACAACCTCGGCGTGGAGGTGGGAACACCGCGCCGACAAAACGGCGTTGACACCCGCGGCCACGCAGCGGCCGTCGGCGCAGTCGAAGAGCGCCGCGCCAAAGGGGCCGCCGCTGCCGCGCCGCACGTTCTCCGCCGCGAGGGCGATCACGGCGGCCATCCGCTCCGCGTCGGTTGCGAAACAGCGCGCCGTCAAGTTCCGCTCATATCCGGCCAGCCAGCGGGGGAGTTGGAAGGAGAGTGTCGTCATACGCCCTGGTTCCAAACGCGGCGCGCGTCCCAGGCGCAAATGGCGAACGCGGTGACCACGTTGAGCGAGTTCTTGGTGCCGTACGCGGGGATGCGCGCCGTGCCGCCGCAGGCGGCGACGGTCCCGGGGTCGAGACCGAAGCGCTCGTTGCCCAGCACCACCGCGCAGGGGAAGCGCCAGGGGATCTCGCCGACGCACGGCGCGTGCGCCACGGTTTCGAGGGCGACCGTCCAGACGCCGTGCTGCCGCAGCTCCGCGAGCGCGTCGGCCACCCGTTCAAACGTGCGCCAGGGGAGGTTCGCGGCCGTGCCCATCGCCGCCGCCGCGACATGCGGGTGGCTGGGCGCGGCGGTGTAGCCGCAAAGCCAGAGGTCCGCCGCGCCGAGGCCGTCGGCCGTGCGGAAAAGGCCGCCGACGTTGAAGGCGGAGCGGAGGTTGTCGGCCACGACGGTCAGCGGCATGCGCCGCGGCGCCGCCGCTTCCGGTCCGGGGTCGCGGTCGAGGATGGCGCTGTCGGTGACGCGCGCGCGGATGTCGGCGCGCTCGATTGGGACGAGGACCGTCCAGAACCGCCTGCGGTCCATTTCCGGGTCGAGCAGCGCCGCCAGCCGCACGAGCCGGGGGACGTGCTCCTGCTGCTCCATCCAGCGCTTGCAGGCGAGGATCCCGCGCAGCCGTTTGCCGGGGTCGTCCCATGCCGCCTCGATGCGCCGCACCCGCTCCGCGGCGAGGTGCCAGGCGCGGAGTTCGCCTGCGGATTGCTGGTCCGGATTGCCGCTCATGCGATTCATCGCTGCTCTCCTCTTCCGGATCAATGCCTCCGCCGCCCGCTCACGCCACCGATGCGCCGGGCGCGGCGCCGGCGTCGGGGGCGACAAGATGGAGCGAGCCGTCGGGGTTGGATGCCGCCAGCACCATCCCTTCGGAGACGCCGAAGCGCATCTTGCGCGGTGCGAGGTTGGCGACAACCACGACGGCGCGGCCCACCAGCGTTTCGGGGGCATAGGCCTTGCGGATGCCCGATAAGACCTGGCGCGGTCTGCCGTCGCCGAGGTCGAGCGTCAGGCGGAGCAGCTTGTCGGAGCCCTCGACCGTCTCGGCCGCGAGCACCCGGGCCACCCGCAGGTCGGTTTTGGCGAACGTCTCGATGCCGATGACTTCGGGCGCCGCCGCCGCCGCGGGCGCGGCGGCCGGCGGCTTGCCGGTGACCTTGCTCGCGTCGATCATGCGGTCGATCGGATCGCGCTCGACCCGCTTGGCGAGATAGGCGTAGGGGGCGATCGGCCGGTTCTCGAAGCGCGTCTGCGCGTCGGACCAGGCGTAGGGCGTCTCGCCGAAGAGCGACTCGACCTTGGCGGCGTAGCTTGGCAGCACTGGCTTGAGGTAGATGGCCAGCGCGCGGAAGAGGTTGAGCGTGGAGGTCAGCACCGCCCGCGTCGCTTCGGGGTCGCGCTTCACCAGCGCCCAGGGCGCCTGTCCGTCGAAGTACTGGTTGGCGCGGTCGGCGATGTCGCGCACTTCGACCATCACCCGCGCGAAGTCGCGCTGTTCGTAGGCGTCGGCGATGGCATCGGCGCGGCTCTGCGCATGCGCGAGGAGCGCGGCGCCGGCGGCGTCCATCGCGCCGGCGCGCCCGCCGAGGCTCTTGTGCAGCATCTGCGCCCCGCGCGAGGCGAGGTTGGTGATCTTGCCCACCAAATCGGAGTTGACACGGTGGATGAAGTCGTCGAAATTCAGGTCGACGTCGTCGGTGGTGCCGTTCAGCTTGCAGGCGTAGTAGAAGCGGAGGTACTGCGCCTCGACATGGTCGAGGAATGTGCGTGCGCTGATGAACGTGCCCTTGGACTTGCTCATCTTCTCGCCGTTGACCGTGAGGAAGC
>CAYVKQ010000323.1:0-3970 GCA_964451945.1 uncultured Lentisphaerales bacterium | reverse complement strand
TGGTCTCCTTGCGGTAGAGCGTCTTCTTCAGCTTGAGCGGCGTCCCTTCGTAGGGCGTGACCTTGGCCATGTCCTCCAGATACTGCCAGTGGACGCTGCCCCAGCTCACCCCTTCGTCGCGCTTCGTCACCGTGATCTTGCCCATGGCGGGGGTGATCTCGCCGCGCACGAACTTCTGTTCATAGAACCCGGTGCCCGCCTCGACCTTCTCGGGTGTGATCGTCTGGCCGCCCAGGCTGACCTCGACCAGCGCATCGCTGGCCAGCAGGTTCTTGCCACGCAGCAGCAGGCCATAGATGGCGTCCGCGGTGGCCTTGGTCGTCTTCCAGTCCTGTGTCTGCTTCTGCTTGAGCAGCCAGACCTTGCACGCCTCCACCGCCTGCGCGTCGGCCATGACCTCGTCAAAGGCCTCGATCATCAGCGCCTGCGTTTCGATCGGCGCCCGGTACCACCACCAGCTCAACTCCAATTCGCGCCAGAACAGGCCCATCTCTTCGCTGCTGACGCTCCGCTCCTGGAGCGACTTCATGATCGCCAGCGGGGTCTCGGCATCGCCGAAGCGCTTCAGGCCGATGGCGAGGTGCCCCTGCGAGAGCCGCCAATTCAGCTCCAGCCAGTAGCGCTTGGCCTGGCCAAGCCAGTAATCCAGCGCCTCCTGGTGCTCTTTGGCGACCGGTCTGTCCTTGAGGAAGAAGCTGCGGCCGTAGAGGTAGAACGCGACCGTGGGGCTCAGATGGTTCTCCTCTTTGTTGTTGTGCCGCAGAATCTCGCGATAGAGGCGATCCATCCAACTGTCGAGCGCGGCCAGCGACTTGAGCGCCAGCGACAGATCGACGTCCTTCACGCCCAGGTGCCGCATCCGGCCGAAGCCGGTGGTGATGAGGAGCGTGATGGTCTCATCGCCCCGGAACCCCGGGAACCACGGCCACAGGCCGTCCCCGAGCTGCAGTTGCTCGAGTTTGCCGAAGGTGATTTTCGCCTCGCTGTCGAGCCGGTTGGCGTCGAAGAGGATGCCGACGTTGCGCCGCGACTGGCTTTCGTCCTGCGCCTGCCGCAGCCACGGCGTCTCCTCGATCATCATCGACTTCAGGTCCTGGTTCTTCTCCAGCGGGCTGTCCAGCGCCGGGGTATTTTTCCAAAGGTCGAAGATGCGGCGGATTTTCGGGTCGGATGCGGCGATGTGGCTTGCCAGCGTATTGGCGTAGAGCCGGTTGAACACCTGTTCGCTGCATTCATGCGGGTACTCCATCAGGTACGGCAGCGCCATCACCGCATACCACGCCGGCTGGCTGACCATCTGCACGGTCAGGTTCTCGCTCTTCAGGGTTTTGGACTTGCCGGACTGCAGCAGCCTGTCGAAGGCGAATGTCTTGGTCTGCGCCCCGCGGATCGGCAGCGGCAGGGATTCGGTCACCAGGATGCGGCGCGACAACACCGGCAGAAAGCCCTCTTCGCCGTCGCTGAGCCGGTCGGTCGCGCCCACGGCCTTATAGGTCAGAAAATCCATCCCGTCCGGGATCGCGATGCGCCAGGAGAACGATTCCGACTCCTTGGACGGGATGTCAAAGGCGAGTTCCGGGGTTTTCAGTCCGAGGTCCCGGGTCACATCCTTCAAGGTCCGGGCGTCGGCAAACGTGAGCCGCACCTTGCCGCTCTGCCGTGCGGGCGATTGATTGCTGACCTTGACCGTGAAAGCGATGATATCGCCCTCGCGCACGAAGCGCGGCGGGTTCGGCTCGACCATCAGGTCCTTGGCGGTGACGGCCTTGTCGGTCAGGAACCCGGCGCGCAGGTCGCGGTCGTGGGCAAAGCCCATGAACCGCCACTCGGTCAGCGCCTCGGGCAGGGTGAACGTCATGCGCACCACGCCGTCCTCGCTGCTCGTCAGGCGCGGGAAGAAGAACGCGGTCTCGTTGAGGTTTTTGCGCGCCGCGACGGCGTTCAGGTCGGGACCGCGCGCCGGCTCGCCGGGGGCGCCGACCGCGGCATTCTCACGTCGATCCTCATCCGCCAGCTTCCTGCCGAGCTGCTCGCGGGCCGCCTTCATCGCCGGCTTCGCCGCGGCGGAAGCGGGCGGCGCCGCGGCGGCTTCCATGGCATACATGGCGTCCCCTTTGCCGCGCATCCGGGCGCCCCCGGAGGCGCGGAGATATGCGTAGCCCCATAGGTTCGCCGAGAGGTCCGCGGGGTAATGCCGGTAGGTCAATTCCTCGGAACGGGAGGGCCGCGGCCAGCCGCCCAGGACATGCTGGAAACGGGTCAGGCCGTTCTCGAATTGCGCGTGGACGCGGATGGTCTCGCGGCGGAAGACGTTGAACCCCTGCGCCCAGGCGTGCGGCAGGAATTGGTCGAGCGAGGCATCGTAGAGCGTGGCCGCCATTTCCGCCGCCGCCGTCTGCGCGTCGGGGCCGGACACCACGGCGGTCCAGGTCTCCTTCTGGCCGGGCTCGAGCTTGGAGGTGAAGCGCTCCCACTTCAGTGCAAGCTGCTTGTTCGACCACGGCACGTCGACGACGCGGTTTTCCAGATAGGCGCGGTTCTCGCGCACGTAGGTGAGGCGGACTGTGAACCCGCCGCGCAGATCCTCGCCGACCGCCCGCTCGAACACCTGCTGCGTGTGGCCCGCGTCGGTCCAGAACGCGTCCAGCAGGCGGCCGTTGTGCTCCAGCTCGACGTAGGCACGGCCGCTGTCGTAGCCGGTGCCCCAGAGCGCGGTGAAGCGTTCGCCGGGCTCAAGCGACCACTTGGGTGCGGCGAAATGGTGCGCCAGCCGCACGGGGTACGCGGTGCGGCCCGTATCGACCACCTGCAGCGTCTGACGCGCCGTCACCGCCTTGCCGAAGCGGTCCTTGGTCTCCACCATCGCGCGGTAGATCCCGAAGGGGAGCGGCGTCTCGAGTTTGGCCTGGCCGGTCGCGTCGGTCTTGAACGGCTGCGCGTCGACAACCTCGGCCAACTCCCAGGAGTCGGGGTTGGCCGGGTCTGACTTTGGCTCGGCGTTTTTGCCGAGGTTGCGCCGGAACCACCAGTAGTCGTAACGCATCGCTCCCGCCAGCTCGGGCCGCACCACGCGCTCCGGCTGCTTCAACGCGTAAACCTTTACCGTCCCGGCCGCGGGTTGCGGCTCGCCGTCGAGCGACGCGGTGGCGACGGTCCAGGCGACCGGCTTCTCCGGCGTCTGCCACGCATCGGCCGTGACCGTGGCGGCGAGGGCGGTGTAGCCGGCCCGCACGCGCTGGCTGGCGGAGCGGGTCTCGCCGGTGGTGTCGGTCACATCGGCATGTACCGTAAAGGTGAACGTCGGCTCGCTCTTCTCGGGCACCGTCCGGTCGGGCACGGCGGTGAAGGTGACCGCGAAGGCGCCGTCGCTGCCGGTCCGGGCGGCGCCGTGGGCGACGTTCTGGCTGTCGCCGCGGCCCGGCGGCAGCAACCAACGGCCCCACCAGCACCAGGGCGGGAACTGGACATTGCGCACGACGCGCCACTTCACGTGCGCGCCGCCGATGGCCGCGCCCGTGTAGGCGAGCGCCTTGCCGGGCACGGTGACCTCGGCGCCGAGTTTGCCGGCCTCTTTCGGAGGGGAGAGCTCGACCTGGAATTTCGGCCGTTTGTACTCTTCGACGTTCACCCAGGTGGCGCTGGGCCGGCCGGCCACGCGGATCTCCATGCGGCCCATCAGGCGGTCGCGCGGCGCGGTGAAGGCGCCTTCGAAGGAGCCGTAATCGTTGGCGGTGTGCTCGGCGCGGGCGATCTCCTTGCCGTTGGGGTCGTTGAACACGACGGTGAGCCGGGCGCCGGCGAATGCGGCGTACTGGTTGGCATTTTGATCGTAGCGGATCGAGACGCCCTTGTAGTAGATGGTTTGGCCCGGCCTGTAGAGCGAGCGGTCGGTAAAGAACACCGTTTGCGAATCAGCAACCGGCCTTGCGACGCCGTAGAGATAGAACTCGTTGTCGCTGGCGACGGCCTG
>CAYVKQ010000322.1:0-3973 GCA_964451945.1 uncultured Lentisphaerales bacterium | reverse complement strand
CGGGTGGCCTATCCGATCCGGCAGATGGAGGTCGAGCACGAGTCGGCCGGCGATGCGCTGGGCCGTCTGCGTGCGGTCACCGGCAACTACCGGGCACGGGACGACGCCTGCGCGACGTTCCGGGCCTTGTACGACGCCCTGCAGGCGCTGGAAGCCGATCTGCACCAACATATCCACCTGGAGAACAACATCCTCTTCCCGCGGAGCGTGCGGCAGGAGGAGGAGATGGGGTAGACGCGGGCGCGGCGCCCAAGGGAAGGAGGGGGACATGAACGTGCAAAAACGAAAAGTGGTGATCGTGGGCGCGGGCGACGTGGGCGCCTCGTTTGCCTACGCCCTGGCGCAAGCGGGACTGGCCGAGGAGATCGCGCTGGTCGACCTCAACGCCGACCTCGCCCGGGGGCAGGCGCTCGATCTGGCGCACGGACTGCCGTTCCTGCCGCCGGTGCACATCCACGCCGGCGCCGCCGACGACTATGCCGACGCCGCCGTGATCGTCATCACCGCCGGCGCCAAGCAGCGGCCCGGCGAGTCGCGCCTCAACCTGCTCGGCCGCAACGCGGCCATCGTCTCGGGGATCATGGACGCGATCGTCGCCAGCGGCTCCCGGGCGGTGGTGGTCGTCGTCACCAACCCGGTCGACGTCCTGACGCATGTGGCGCTGCGCCGTTCCGGCCTGCCGCCGCAGCGGGTCTTCGGATCGGGCACGGTGCTGGACACCGCCCGCTTCCGCTACCTGCTGAGCCGCCATTGCCGGGTCGACGTGCGCAACGTGCACGCCTACATCCTCGGCGAACACGGCGACAGCGAGGTCGCCGCCTGGTCGATGACCCATGTGGCGGGGATGCCCGTCGCCGACTACTGCGCCGTCTGCGGCCGCTGCGACGGCTGGCGGCACGCCAGGGAGGAGATCGTGCGCGAGGTGCGCGACTCGGCCTACCACATCATCGGCTACAAAGGGTCAACCTGCTACGGCATCGGCCTGGCGCTGGTGCGGATCGTCGGCGCGGTGCTGCGGAACGAGCGGAGCGTGCTGACCGTCTCCAGCCTGATGGACGGCGCGTTCGGCGTCCGTGGCGTCTGCCTCAGCGTCCCCTGCGTCGTGGGCGCCGGCGGTGTCGAACAGGTGATCGGCGGCCGCCTGACCGACGACGAGTCGGCGGCGCTGCACCGTTCGGCCGACGTGCTCTGCCAGACCCTGGCCACGCTCGACGCCGCGCCGGCCGCGGATGCCGCTGCCGGCGGCCCGGAAGGGAGGACACCATGAAGATCATTCTCGAACGCGTCTACGGAGACGCGCCGCCGACGGCGGGGTACCGCGTCCTCGTCGACCGCCTCTGGCCCCGCGGGGTCGCGCGGGAGGCCTTGGCGCTGGATGAATGGTGCCGCGACGTGGCGCCGAGCGCCGCGCTGCGCACCTGGTTCGGCCACGACCCGCAGCGATGGGGGGAGTTTCGGCGGAAGTATCTCGCCGAATTGCGGGATCACGAGGAACCCCTCGCCCGCCTGCGCGCCATCGCGGCGCGCCAGCGGCTGGTCCTCCTCTACGGCGCCCGCGATACGGCGCACACCCATGCGCTCGTTCTGCGCGACGCGCTGCTCGCGGCGACGCCACAGGCCGAATGAGCCGCCGTTCGTGGCATGGGCGGGACGCCCATGTTTGCGAGTCGTTTGACCCACGGGCGGGACGCCCGTGCCACGCCCGCCCTGCAGCTCCCGCGCCTCGGCGGCGCGGCGCTAGTCGCCGATCTCGACGAGTTCGACATCGAAGATCAGCCAGGCGTTGGGGGGGATGACGCCGCCGGCGCCGCGGGCGCCGTAGCCCAGTTCCGGCGGGATGGCGATCGTCCGCTGTTCGCCTTTCTTCATTTGCAGGATCGTCTCGTCCCAGCCGGGGATGACCTGTCCCTTGCCCACAGGGAAGCGGATCGGCTGGCCGCGGCTGCGCGAGCTGTCGAAGGTCTGGCCGTTGACCAGCTTGCCAGTGTAGTGAACCGCGCACACTGCACCCGCCTTCGGCGTGGCGCCCGTCCCTTCGCGGGTGACGGTGTAGCGGACCCCCTTGGGGGTTGCCGGCGCGTCAGCGGGGACGAAGCGGTGGGTGAGCGCGGCCTGTTCGGCGGTCGTCTGCCTGGCCTTCTCCGCGGCGCGCGTCGCGGTGCCCGCCTTGAGGGCGTCGAAGCGCGCCTGGTCGACGGTGAACTTCGCCGCTTCGGGACCCACGCGGTGGATGCGCACCGATTGAATGGCGTCGCCCTGGCAGATCGCGTTGACCACGTTCTGCCCCGAGACGACGTGGCCGAAGACCGTGTGCTTGCCGTCGAGCCAGTCGGTCTTGGCGTGGGTGATGAAGAACTGCGACCCGTTGGTCCCGGGGCCCGCGTTGGCCATCGAGAGGATGCCGGGGCCGGTGTGCTTCAGCGTGGGGTCGATCTCGTCGTCGAAGCGGTAGCCCGGGCCGCCGCGGCCGGTCCCCTCGGGGCACCCGCCCTGCACCATGAAGTCGGGGATGACGCGGTGGAACGGCAGCCCGTCGTAAAACGGCTCGCCCGCCTTTTTGGCCGTGTTGGCGAGGGTGCCTTCGGCCAGGCCGACGAAGTTGGCGACGGTCAGCGGTGTCTTCTCGTGCTCCAGCGCGCAGACGATGACCCCTTTGGAGGTGGTGAAAGCGGCATAGAGTCCGGGCTCGGTCGGAATAGTGGCGGCGGTGGCGCTCATCGGTTTCCCCTGTGTGGCGGGTTCGGGCGATGGCGCGGCTTTCTCATCGGCGCCGCAAAGCGTCCGGGCAAGCCCGAGACACGCGCAGGCGGCAAGGATCAACGGAACACGCATCGTTCAAACTCCTCTGTTTGCAAGTGGTCGTGCGGGGAATACGATACCAAAACCGCACGGTGGCTGCCAATGCATCGCTTTTGCGCCTTGTCAGTCGCGGACCGTCGCGCTATTCTTGCCACTCGTAAACGTGGACGTTGCCGCCGGACGGTGCCAAGGCCCAGACGGGAAACCGCGAAAATGTCCAAGACCCTCCGATACGCCATTCACGAAGACCAGATGACGCTGGCTCTGGCGGAGGACGGCGGCCAGGGGCCGGCCGAGGCGCGCGGCCTTTTTTCCAAGGCCTACCTGAACCGCCACCTCCGCGCCGACCCGCTCGCCGCCGCCGACCCGGCGGATCGCGCCGCCGCCCATGCCCTCGTCTGCCGCCTCGTCCGCGAACAGGGCGACGCTTTGCGCCGTCGCGGCGAAGCCTTCACCTGCACAGCCCTACTGGAGCCGGTGCTCGATGCCCTCGGCTGGCGCCGCCTGCCACAGGAGAACATGCCCGGCAACCTGGGCACCCGCAAGCGCCCCGATTACTGCCTTTTCTCGTCGGATGACGCCTTCGCGGCCGCGGCCGCCGCCGACGCCGCCACGCTCTTCCGCCACTGCGCCACGGTCCTCGAAGCCAAGAAATGGCAGCATCCGCTTGACCGGATTTCCTCCACGGAGACCCCCGGCTGGTTCCCCAGTCAGCAGATACAGGATTACCTCAGCCATGCCCGGGACGAGACCGGACGCCGCCTCTTCACCTGGGCCATTCTGACCAACGGCAACGAATGGCGTCTCTATTGCGAAGAGGCCGCCGTGGGCGCCTGCTTCATTTTCCGCCTGGTCCATGACGGCCAGGTCTGTGCCGAAGCCGATTTCCAGCTCTTCTTCACGCTCTTCCGCGCCGTCGCCTTTGAACGGGCCGGGGATGGCGCCTGTTTTCTCGACCACATCCGCGAGCAGTCGCTCCGGGCGCAGGCCGATCTGGAAACCAACCTGCGCAAGCGGATCTTCGGCGTGCTCGAGGATCTCGGCAGCGCCTTCGTCGATTGCCCCGACAACCACCTGGCCGAAGCCGACTTCCCCGCCGTCTACGAGAACGCCCTCATTTTCCTCTACCGCCTCCTCTTCATCCTCTACGCCGAGAGCCGCGACCTGCTGCCCG
>CAYVKQ010000321.1:0-3990 GCA_964451945.1 uncultured Lentisphaerales bacterium | reverse complement strand
GCCTGTCGCCGGCGCATCGGCGACGGGGCATGAGCCAAGTGGGGCCGACGTTGCACGGCGGCCATCGCCACCCCGCCGCCGCCACGCAGTGTCGGCGCTACCGCTGACGCGCCGGCCAACGCGCATCCCCAAGTCAGTGAAACGGAGATGCGCCCACCGGACACGCAGCCCCCCCTCCCCTCTCAAGCCGTTTTTTCCGGCGCCGACGGCTGTGCGGCGGGCGCGTCTGCTCCCGCGGCTTTGCCGAGGAAGGCGGGGAGGTCGATGCCGACCTGCTTCGCCAGCTCGTGCATCGGGGGCAGGGTGCCCATCAGCCGCTGCCCCAGGTTGGCGAGCCCGCCCTGCTGGCCGCCGCCGTCCCACACGAAGACCTTCTCGATCGGCAGGTCCTGAATCGCCTGCGCCTGCACGCGTGCCACGTCGAGCAGCTTCTCGACCAGCAGCAGCGACGCCGCCTGCTCCGCCGAGGCGCACGCCTTGACCAGGTTCGCGTAGCCCTGCGCCTTGCCGTCGAGGATCGCCTGCACACCCCGGGCCTCGGCGTTCATCTGCACCAGCGTCGCCTCGGCCTGGCCCTCGGCGATCCGCACGGACTTCTGTTTTTCGGCGTCCGCCGAGATCAGCACCCGTTCGCGCTCGGCGTTGGCCGGCACCACCACCTCCGCCTCGAGCCGCGCCTGTTCGCGCTGGGCGCGCGCCTCTTCGGCCTTCTTCTGCGCCAGTTCCTGGGCGACGCGGATCGCGCCGTCCGCCTCTTTGGCGGCCGACTCGGCGCGGTTGCGCGCCTGCTGCTCGGCGACGTGCTGGTTGGCGCGCGAACTCGCCTTGAGCGCCTCGGCCTCGGTTTCGGCGTGCACCGCCTCGGCGTCGAGTCCGGCCGACTGCATGCGCTTGTCGCGGTCCGCCTTGGCCTCGCCGATTTCGGCGGTGGCGTTGGCCGCGGCGACGGCGACGCGGGTGTCGCGCTGCCGTTCGGCGACACCCGTCTGGCCGGTCTTCTCCTGTTCGGCCACGTCGATGTTGGCCTGGTTGATCGCCTCGGCGGCGGCGCGGCGCCCGAGGGCGACAATGTAGCCCGAGTCGTCCTCGATGTCGCGGATGTTCACGTTGATCAGCGAGAGGCCGATTTTCTCCAGTTCGCCCGAGACCGCTTCGTTCACCTTCCCCAGGAAGGCCTGCCGGTCGCGGTTGATCTCCTCGATGCGCATGGTGGCGATGACGGCGCGCATCTGTCCCAGGATGATATCCTGCGCCTGGTTCTGGATGTCCTGCGCCGTCTGCCCCAGGAGGCGGACGGCGGCGTTCTCCATGATGCCCGGCTCGATCGAGATCGCGGCCGTCACCGTGGTCGGGACGCTCACGCGGATGTTCTCCGCCGAGAGCGCGCTCTTCAGGTCGACCGGCACGACAAACGGTTCGAGGTCGAGGTATTCGTACGCCTGGAAGAGCGGCCACACAAAGGCGGCGCCGCCGTGGATGCACTTGGCCGCGCCGTGGTCGGTCTTGCCGTAGATCACGAGGATGCGGTTGGAGGGACAACGGCGGTAGCGCGAGAAGAAGGTGATCGTGGTGAGGAGCAGCGCCAGGCCGACGAGCATCCACAGAAAGAGGCTCGCGGGCGAGGAGGAGTTGCGCGCGGCCGCCTGGGCCAGCGGAAGGAGGAGGATGGACATGTTCATGGGTCGCTCCGTTGCGGGGTTCAGGTTTGGGAAAGCGGTTCGACGATCAGGACCGTCTGTCCGACGCGCCGGCTGACGGTGACCGGGGTACCGGCTTTGAGGGCGCGTCCGTCGGCGGCGCGGGCTTTGACGTAGCCGACGCTGCCGCCCACGAGAACGCGCACCTCGCCGATGCCGTCGGCCGGAATATCGACGTAGACGGTCGCCTCCGATCCCAGCGCCGATTCGAGGTCGCGGGTGCCGCTGTGCGCCAGTTTGGGAAGCAGGTGCAGCAGCAGGCCGACCAGCACCATGCCGAACACCCCCCAGACGGCCGCCGTTCCCAGCGTTCGCGGCACGCTCAGCCCCTGTTCGAGGTAGAGGGCCGCGGCCCAGAAGAAAAGGGTGAAGAAGGTGAGCATCGCCCGCATGCTCAGCAGTTTGAAGGCGAACACCGTCGCCTCCGCGTCGCCGCTCGCCGTATCGTCCGCATCGCCCCCGTCGAGGTCGCCGTCGCCGCCCAGTCCGACGAGCGAGGCGACCAGTTGCCAGAGAAAGGGGACGCTGACCAGGACGGCGATGCCGTACAGGACGCGGTTCAGTTGCGAAAGGCCATTCCACCATGCTGTCATGTCCGTCCCTCCTTTTCACGCTTGTCCAGAAATGCCAGATCGACCGCCGCCCCCGTCCGGCGCACGGTGCGCCGGATCAGCAGCCGCGCGTCGCGGTCGCCGGTCGGCGTCAGGCCGTCGGCGGGCACCCGGGTCTGGCGGACGCATCCGTGCGGGTAGGTGCGGACCGTGACGCGGGGCGCGCCGGGATCGGCGGCGGGGGCGGCGTGCGGCCGCCAGCGTCCGCAGAGGGTGGCGCGCGAGGGAAACACCTCCAGGACCGACTGCGCGAAACCGGGCAGCAGGAACGGGCAGCCCGCGGCGGCTGCAAGCCGCTGCCGCAGGCGGGCGCCGATGGCGTCGCGGTCGAAGACGAAGGTTTCGGCGTCGCGGAACCGCCCCAGGCGGAACCACGCGGCGCCGTCGGCCCACGGCATTCCGGCGAGGCGGCAGCCCCACGGGTTGAGCGGACCCTCGGGCGCGCCGAAGCAGTAGCACGCCGCGTCGGGGGCGTCGGCGCGCCGCCGCGCGCAAGCCTTCCAGGGGGCCGCGGGCGCGGGCGGGGAAGGGGCGGGTTCTCCGCGTGCGTCATCTGCCGGCGTCGGCGCGGCGGGCGGGTCGGGAGGAGCGGGACGCGCTTCGTCCCGGCGTGGCAGCGCCGGGGAAGCGGCGCGGGCCGGCGGTTTCAGGGGCGGCGGAGAAGGCCGGAGGGGGGGCGGGCGGAGAATTTTGCCGAGACGGGCGCGGACGCGGCGCACGACCATGTCGATGTCGGCTTGCGCGTAGCCGAGGCCTTCCAGAAACGCGTCGAGCGGACGGGATTCGTGGGGCGTGACCTTGCCGTCGGCCAGGGACATCATCACCATGTCTTCGATCACGGCCATGCAGGCTGCGGGTTCCTCAAACGCCTGCAACTGGTAGGGCGAACGACGGGCGAGCAGGGCGCGCGCTGCGGCAAGTTCGCGCTCGCCCGCGCCGAGCCGCGCCACCACGTCCCGCAGCACCGTCTCTTCAGCGGCGTCAACGGCGCCGTCGGCCGCGGCGATCGCCAGCACATTCGCCAGATGGATGACCTTTTGATCGCTCATGCTCTCCCGGCCGGGTGTTGCAGGGCACCCCTCACCGCGTATGATAGCCACTCCTGACCGTAGCGACAACCACAATTTCGGGGAATTCCAATGTCGGGGTGTAGTTTGCGCCTTGTCAGTCACGGACCATCGCGGTATTCTTCCACCCGAGGCGCTTGCAAAACCTTCGGTTTGTGCAAGCGAAGGGTTCAGGGTTCGGGGTTCTGGGGGTGTTTTCAGCCTGAACCCTGGTATCCTGAACCCTGACTCCTGGCGCTTGCAGGGGTTCTGCAAGCGCCTCACCCATAAATGTTGGCGTTGCCGGCGACCGGCGCCAAAGGCCCCGACTGGAAGCCGCGAAACATGTGCAGAACCTGCCGATACACCACCAACGAAGACCAGATGACGCTGGCTCTGCCGGGCGAAGACGGCCGGGGTCCGCTCGAAACGCGCGGTCTCTTCTCCAAGTCGTACCTGGCTCGCCATCTCCGCGCCGACCCGCTCTTCGCCCCGGCATCCGAAAGCGCCGCCGCCTACGCCCTCGTCTGCCGCCTCGTCCGCGAACAGGGCGACGCTTTGCGGCGCCGCGGAGAAGCCTTCACCTGCACCGCACTGCTGGAGCCGATGCTCGACACCCTCGGCTGGCGCCGCCTT
>CAYVKQ010000320.1:0-3992 GCA_964451945.1 uncultured Lentisphaerales bacterium | reverse complement strand
GGCGGTCTTGAGCGCCTCATCCGGCGAGACGCGGCCGTCGGTCCAGATGTCGAGAATGAGCTTCTCGTAGTCGGTCCGCTGGCCGACGCGGGTGTTCTCGACGGCGAAGTTCACGCGCGTAACCGGCGAGAAAATGCTGTCGATCGGGATGCGGCCGATCTCCTGGTCCGGCTCCTTGTTCCACTCGGCGGGGAAGAAGCCGCGGCCGGTCCGGATTTCGACCTCCATGTCGAGCTCGCCGTCGGCGCCGACGGTGGCGATGGGAAGGGTCGGGTTCAGCACCTCGATGCTGTTGTCGACCTCGAAGTCGGCGGCGGTGATGTCGCACGGACCCTTCTTGCGCAGGGCGATCCAGCGCGGCGCGCGGGTGTAGCTCTTGAGCAGCACGCGCTTGAGGTTGAGGATGATGTCGGTGACATCCTCCCGGACCCCGGGCAGCGCGCAGAACTCGTGCGGCGCGCCCTTGATGCGCACGGACGTGATGGCCACGCCCTCGATCGAGGAGAGCAGCACCCGGCGCAGCGAATTGCCGAGCGTCCGGGCGTACCCCACCTCGAACGGCTCGGCCACGAACCGCGAATAACTGGCATTCGCGCCCGCCTCTTCCTTCACCACCCGCTTGGGCATTTCAAAACGACTCAACCGAATCGGCATGTCTGATGTCCTTTCCGGCCCTCCGCCGGCAGAGCGCGGCGGCGCCGTAGACGCGTGAACGCTTAGCGCGAATAGAGTTCGACGATCGCCTGCTCGTCGACAACCGGCGCAATCTGCTCGCGGGTCGGGACCGCCAGCACTTCGCCGCGGAAAGCCTTGGGGTCGATCGAGAGCCAGGCCGGCGTCTGCTGCGCCGTCGCGGCCTCGATGCTCTTGACGGCGAGGTCGCGCGCCTTCGGCCGGTCGCGGACCTCGACGACGCTTCCGACCTTCACCTGCATCGAGGGGATCGTCGCCTTGCTGCCGTTGACCGCGATATGGCCGTGCAGCACGAACTGGCGGGCGGCGCGGCGCGAGGCGGCGAAACCGAGGCGGTAGACGATATTGTCCAGCCGCATCTCGACCATCTGCAGCATGGTCTCGCCGGTCACTCCGGGACGCCGCAGCGCCTCCTCGAAGACGCGGTGGAACTGACCCTCCTGCATGCCGTACTGGCGGCGCAGACGCTGCTTCTCGCGAAGCTGCTGGCCGTATTCCGAGGCTTTGCGCGAACGGCGCATGCCGTGCATGCCCGGCGCGGGGTGCCCCTGGTCGATCGGGCATTTCGCCATGTAGCAGCGCGCGCCCTTGAGAAACAACTTCATCCCCTCGCGGCGGCACTGCCGACAAGCGGGACCGGTGTACCTACCCATTAGACTCTCCTCCTTTTCCGCGCACGGCAGCCGTTGTGCGGGATCGGCGTGCAATCCTTGATCACCGTCACATGCATCCCGGCCGACTGGATCGCGCGCACCGCCGATTCGCGGCCGGCGCCCGCGCCCTGGACGCGCACCTCGACCTCGTGCATTCCCTTCGACACCGCCTGGCGCGCCGCGTCCTGGGCGACCATCGTCGCCGCGAACGCGGTGCTCTTGCGCGAGCCCTTGAATCCGGCGCGGCCGGACGAACTCCACGAAATGACCCCGCCACGCGCGTCGGCGATCGACACGATCGTGTTGTTGAACGTCGCCCGGATGAAGGCGATCCCCGCCGGAATGGTGCGCGTGCGCGCCTTCTTCGGCTTGCCGTCGGTTGCGGCCTTGGGCGCGTCGCCCTCGGCCAGCACCGCGGCCGCCTCGCTGGCGGCGGACGCCTCGGCGGTTGCTTCGGCAACCTCGTCTTTTTTCTGTTCTTCGCTCATGGTCAGCCTTGACTGAGGGCCCGTCGCCGCCCTGCTGCGGCATCCGGCTCCTGCCGAACGCGCCGCCGGACCGCGGCGACAAAGCCGTTACGCACTAACTCGCTTTGATCGCATTGCGCGCGGCCTTGTCGCGCACCGCGCTCACCGTCTTCTTGGCGCCCTTCCTCGTGCGCGCGTTCGTCTTGGTGCGCTGGCCGCGGCACGGCAGGCCGCGCTTGTGGCGCGTCCCGCGGTAGGTGCCGATGCTGATCAAGCGGCGGATGTTTTGCGAAACCTCGCGACGCAGATCACCCTCGACGCGGTAATGCTCCTGGATGAATCCGGTGAGCACCCGGATGTCATCGGGCGTCAGGTCGTCGGCCTTCTTCGCCGGGTCGACCTGGCATTCCTTCAGAATCTCGCCGGCCCGCTTGGGACCGATCCCGTGGATGTACCGGAGCGCGAACGCGACGCGCTTTTTGCCCGGAATATCCACACCCATCATTCTCGGCATGGTCTCTCTCCTAGCCCTGGCGCTGTTTGTGACGCGGATTGGTGCAGATGACCCGCACGACTCCCCTGCGCCGCACAATCCGACACCGTTCACAAATGCGTCGCACTGAACTGCGAACTTTCATGATTTCTTTCCCCGTTCAAAAAAGGGTTACAGTTTATCCCGTGCGGGCGTCTCTTGTCCATCACAAAAATGAAAACACTAGACCGCCGTTAGAATCTCCGCTCCGTTCCCGCACACGGCGACCGTGTGCTCGAAATGCGCGGACGGGCGGCCGTCCCGGGTGACCACCGTCCAGCCGTCGCGCAACACCGACACCCCGGACCCGCCGAGGGCGACCATCGGCTCGATGCAGAACGTCATCCCGACCTTCAGCAGCGGCCCGCGGCCAGCATCGCCAAAGTTCGGCACCTGCGGGTCTTCGTGCAGGTTCCGGCCGATCCCGTGCCCCACGAAATCGCGGACCACCGAACACCCGGCCTCCGTCGCCACCCGTTCCACCGCATGGGATACATCGCCCAGCCGCCCGCCCGGGCGCACCGCCGCGATGCCGGCATCGCGCGCGCGGCGGGTGGCGTCGACCAGCCGGAGCAGGTCCGGATCGGAGACGCCCACCAGCACCGTCGTGGCGGTATCGCCGTGGAAACCGTTGTAGCAGACCCCCACGTCGAGGCTCACCACATCGCCCGGCAGCACCCGCCGGTCGCCGGGGATGCCGTGGATCACCTCTTCGTTGATCGAGACGCACAGCGCCGCCGGATAGCCGCGGTACCCCAGGAAGGAGCAGGCGGCGCCCGCTTCGGCAACCAGTCGGCGGGTCAGCGTGTCGAGTTCCCTGGTGGTCACCCCGGGTTCGACGGCGGCGGCGACCTGGCGCAGAACCTCCCCGGCCAGGCGGCCGCTGGCGCGCATCGCTTCGAGGTCCGCCCCTTGTTTGCAGTCGATCATGACAATGCCCGCAGGATGCGCCCGGCGACGGTGTCGGCGCCGCCGGTGCCGTCCACACGTGTGAGCAGGTTGCGCGCCGCGCAGGCGTCGATCACCGCCGCCGTCTGCCGGTGGTAGACCTCCAGCCGCTGCGCGATCGTTTCGGGGCGGTCGTCGGCGCGCTGCACCAGGGCGCCGCCGCAGGCGTCGCAAACGCCGGGCCTCTTCGGAGGCAGCGTCGCCACGTGGTAGACCGCCTTGCACGCCGGGCAGACCCGCCGACCGGCGATCCGTTCGGTGACGAGCGCGTCGCCGACCTCGATCAGGACGGCGGCGGCGATCGCGCCGCCGCAATCGGCAAGGGCCTTCTCCAGCAACTCCAGTTGCGCCACGGTCCGCGGGAAGCCGTCGAGCAGGTAATGGGCGTCGGGGGCGCCGGCCCGGAGCAGATCGCCAATCATCCGGCCGACGATGGCGTCGGGAACGAGCTCGCCTCGGGTCATGTAGGCCTGCGCCGCGACGCCGGCGGGGGTTTTGCGCGCCACGGCATCGCGCAGCATGTCGCCGCTCGACACGGGGACGAAGCCCCGCCGCTCCGCGAGGCGCGCGGCTGCGGTCCCCTTTCCCGACCCCGGGGCTCCCAATAGAAGGATGACGTCCATGCGGCGTTTATCTACGGCCCTGCAGGCGGCCGTGTTTCAGAAAGCCGTCGTAGTTGCGCATCAGCAGGTGCGATTC
>CAYVKQ010000319.1:0-3995 GCA_964451945.1 uncultured Lentisphaerales bacterium | reverse complement strand
CCGGAGACGGTGACGGTCGCGCTGGCGCCGGGTCCCTACCTCATCGGGGAGCCGGGCGCGGCCGGGCTGGAAATCGCCGATTACGGGATGATCACGCGCACCTGGTGCGGCGACGGCGGCAACGGCCTGGCCGGCACCGCGGCCAACTGGGTCGAGGGCGAGGCGCCCGTGGCGGGCGACGCGATCCTGCTCGACGCGCGCTCGTCCTCGAACATGACCTGGAACCTGGACATCCCGGTCCACTCGTGGATGCAGAACGGCTACACCGGCACGGTGACGTTCAAGACGGGGACGCCGGGGCTGGGCGGGACGACGCCGTACGCCTGCAACGGCGTGTTGGTGGAGGGGACGACGGACCGCGAGCTCAGGATCACGGGGGATTGCACGCTCCTTTCCGGGACCTGGACCCACGAGGGGAATCCCGCCATGACCTCGGCGAACGACGGCTGGAAGAGCGGCAGGGGCATCTACCGGCTGCGGGTCTCCGCGGGCGGCGATTTCGTGGTTGGCGCGGAGGCGTCGATCGACGCCTCGGTCAAGGGATTCCCGAAAGGGTGCGGACCGGGCATCCAGTCCGGGGGCATGTCGCACGGCGGCGTCGGCACCGCGTGGTACGGGCCGGTGTTGACGCAGAATCTGAACGAGGGGTGCTACGGATCGGTGAAGGCGCCCGAGACGCTCGGGTCGGCGGTCAACTACAACACCACCAGAGGCGGCGGCGCCGTGAGGATCGAAGTCGCGGGGACGCTCAGCGTGACGGGCGCCGTCTCCGCGACCGGCGGCACGGTCGAGCACTACGCCCCGTCCGGCGGCAGCATCTTCCTGAAGGCCCGCGCGATCGAGGGGACGGGGACGCTGCGGGCGAACGGCGGCGGCGCCACGAAAAGCCCCACGCACGGCGGCGGCGGGCGCGTCGCGTTGGTGCTGACGGGCGCGGGCGAGACCTTCGACGCGTTTACCGGGGCGGTCGAGGCCTACGCGGGCGGCATGGTGTCTCCCCCGCCTCCCAGTTCAATCTACAATGCCGGGTATTCCGGCACGATCTATACCGAGACGGTCGCTGACAATGGGAAGGGTGTGCTGCTGGTGAAAGGGATCGGCAGTCTCGCAAGTTCTTATTCGACGCACAACCTCGCGGGGACGATCCTGAGCGTGCCGGGGGAGGACTACGCCTTCTCACGGGTGATCCTGACGAACAACGCGACGCTGGCCGTGGCGTCCAACGCGACGCTCCGCACGGGGGAGCTCATCGCCTACGGGTACAACGGAAGCACGAAGCACCACATCCTGAAGCTGCTGGGCGGCACGCTGGACTGGACGGGGACGGAGTACCGCCCGCCGGCCGACTACGACATCCGGTGCTACCTGCCCGGGTCCGGCGTCCGCGTGGACGGCGGCGCGGGCACGATGGTCGTGACGAACGTGGTCACCGTGGATGCGGAGCTGACGGTGGACGGCTCGCTGACGGCCGCGCCGGGCGGCAGGATCGTCCAGACGGCGGGCGCGAGCACGGGCACGCAGGACAGCGACCTCGGCTACCGGACGGTCGTGGCGGTCACGGGCGACATGACCGTCGAGAGCGGCGCCACGGTCGATGCGGCGGGGAAGGGGTTCTCCTACAGTGGCTCCGGCGGCTCGGGCCCAGGCAGGCCCGTGACGGCGAACCGCGGCGGCACGCACGGCGGCATGGCCGCCGATTCGGCGGGCGCGTGCTACGGCAGCCTCACCGCGCCGACGGCGTACGGCTCGGGCGGAAGCAGCACCTACTCGGCCGGCGGCGGCGCCATCCGGCTGACGGTCGCCGGGACGCTGGCGGTGGACGGCCTCGTCGACGCGAACGGGAAGGGCGGGCAGGCGTACCCCGGCGCCGGTGGAAGCATCTGGATCGCGGCGGGCGCCCTGGCCGGATCGGGCACGATCCGCGCCAACGGCGGCTACACGACGGGAACCTACCCGGGCGGCGGCGGGCGTGTGGCAGTGGCGGTGACGAACGAGGACGCCCTCGTCTCGGACTTCGGCGGCACGATCTCGGCCTACGGCGGCGTGGCGGGTTCGGCCGGCACGAAGCCGCTTTCAGCGGCGGGGACGCTCTATTTCCGCAACGCCGGCGAAGGGGAGACGGTGGGGACGCTCCTCGTCGACAACGGCGCCGCCACCGCTGCCGGCGGCGCCGCGGAGATCGCCGGCGGCGTGAGCGACGCGGACGTGGGCAACGTGGTCGTGACCAACGGCAGCGCGCTGAACATCCGCGCCGGCCAGACGCTGATCGTGCGCAAAAACTGGGTGAACGCGGGCTGCCTGGTGACGGGCGAACTGGGTTCGGGGGAGACCGCCCACGGCACGGCGGCGTTCGCCGACACGAATTTCGTCAGCCGCATCAGCGGCACGAACGCCTTCGCGGGATTCACCTGCGCGACGCCCGGGAAGACGCTGGAGTTCGGAACCGGGGGGAGCCATCTCAACATTCTTGCCGGCGGCCTGCTGACGCTCGTCGGCACGGAAGGGAACCTGGTGACGCTCCGGCCCGGCGTTCCCGGCGTCCATTGGACGATGGCATGCCTCGGCGGCACGGACATCTCCTATGTGGATGTGGGCTGGTCCGACGCGCAGGCGGGCAACACGGTCATCGTGACGGCTCCCGAGACCTGTGTCCACGCCGAAACGGTCAACTGGGGGTTCGTGACGGTCACACCCGGCGAGACACTCACCTGGACCGGCGAGGCGGACACGGACTGGGCGAACCCCGCCAACTGGGTAACCGCCGCTCTCGTCCACCGCCCGCCCGCCGCCACGGACGACGTGCACATCCCGTCCGTCGTGAGCGGGAGGTACCCCATCCTGGGCGCCAGCCAGACCCTCAACCAATTGCGGATCGACCCTTCGGCCTCGCTGGACCTCAACCATTTCAGCATCGCGGTCACCAACAACCTGCGGGTGGCGGGGACGCTGACGGCGCGGGGCGGCGAAACGGTCGACTGCTCCGGCGCGGTGAATTTCGCCTCCGGGTTGTTCGCCTGCGCGGATGCGACGCTGCTTCTTTCCGGCGGCGCCGCGCAGCAGGCGAACCTGGGCGGACAGACCCTCGGCGCCATCCAGGTATCGAAGACGGGCGGCTCCGTGGCGTGGCAGTCGGGGATCGCGGCCGATTCGCTGACGTGCGCGGCGCAGGAGGCGCAGGTCGCCCTGGTCTTCCAGGCCGGGGCGGCGGTCTCGCTGAAGCACCTCGTGCTCGACGGCACGGACGGCGCCGCGACGAACCTGACGCTCGCGAGTTCTTCGCCCGGCACGGCATGGCTGCTGAACGTTTCGGACCACGTGCGGGTGACGGGCGTCGCCGTTGCGGACAGCGACGCTTCCGGCGGCCAGGAAATCTGCGCCGAGGCGCCCTCGCAGGACAACGAGGGGAACGAGAACTGGAAATTCAACGTGACCATCGCGCACTGGATCGGGACGGGCGCCGATTTCCACACGGCGGGCAACTGGTCCACCGGCGAAGTGCCGGACGAAGACACGCACGTGCGGATCGAGACGGCAGCCTCGGTCATTCTCGTGAAGACCCCCGTGACGGTGCGGTCGCTGGCGGTCGGCGGCGGGGCGAGCGTGGCGACGCTCCGCTCGACGAACGCATTCGTCGTGATCGGGAACACCGAGGTCCTGACGAACGGCACGTGGATCGCCGATTGGCCGGCGGTTGTTTCGAACGCCGCGCTCGTGCGCGCCGGCGGCATCGTGACGCATACGGCGAACGGCGCGGCGGAACTCTACAAGCTGAACCTGACCGTTGCCGGCAACATGACGATCGACGCCGGCGGCTCGGTGGACGTGCAGAACAAGGGATACTCCGCCAACAACGGGCCCGGGACGGCAACCACTGGCGCCACGCACGGTGGTCGCGGCGCGGGCCGCACGACCGTGTGCTACGGCTCGGCGACGGCGCCAGCGATGCTCGGGTCTGGCAGCCAGTCGAACGTGGGCGGCGGCGCGGCGAAACTGAC
>CAYVKQ010000318.1:0-4018 GCA_964451945.1 uncultured Lentisphaerales bacterium | reverse complement strand
TGCCGCAGACAATGCGACGCTTGCCAAGAAGGTCCGTGCCGCCGACGAGATACTGCTCGTAGCCGTCGACGGAGCCCTTGTCGATCGCAGCGGAATCCCGTGCGGGCACGAAGTGACGGTCAAGCGTCACCGTCGCCTGCACGTTGCCCTCGCCCGCCGGAAGATCCTCCGGACAGAGGCAATAGGAAACGGACGGAAAGACCTCTTCCCAGACTTCTCCAACGGCCTCGTTCCGTCCGACGGACACGAAATTATCCGCCGTCACGCCGTCGATGCGCGTATTGTCCTGCAAGATGCAGTTACGCAGCGTAGCCGAGCCTTCAGCGCGGACACCGCCGCCAGAGGTCGCCGCATTGCCGACGAACGTGCAGTTCAGCGCGGTGGCGCCGCCGATGATGTTCAGACCGCCGCCAGGACCGGTCCGAGAAGTGTTCCCGGCGAAGAGACAGTTGTCGACGAGGCCGCCCGTCATGTACGAACCGCCGCCGCCGTCACCGCCCAGGAGCCAGTTGTCCGCGATGACGGAATGCGTCAGCCGTCCGCCCTTCTGCCAGACGCCGGCGCCAAGGCAATAGTCACCGGCGCATTCGTTCTTCTCGATGCGGCAATGCGTGACGAGACCGTCGACCAGATAGACGCCGCCGCAACGATCCGTCCAGTCCCGCGCCTTGTTCGCCCGGACGATGCAGTTCGAGACCACGGCATTCGGCGATGCGACCGCAATGCCGCCGCCCGTGTTACGGTAGGCGGACGTGTTGTTCGTGACCGCGCAGTCGACCAGTGTGCCGCCGTTCGCCCCGATGTAGGCGCCCGCGCCGACATCGAGCGGCGTCAGATACTCCCAGCCCGGACGCGTATTCGTTCCGCCCGACAGCGCAAAGCCGCGCACGACCGCATCCTTGTGGTCGATCAGCAGCACTCGGCAGACGTCGCCCGTGTTCGCCGGCTTCGCGCCGGCGATGCGCAGCTCGGTCTTGTCGCGGCCTTCGACGGACTGCAGCCGAATGCCGAACGTGACAGCCGTCTCCACCGGAGACCTGTAGACGCCGTTCGTAACCGTCACAACGGACCCGTCGGCCGCCGCCGCAAGGGCGTCGTTGACGTTCGTCGCCGCCGTCTCCCACGTGTCGTACGGGAAGACCGGCACGTGGTCCGGAGCATACGGAACGACGAAGACGACCGGTGACGAGACCATGAACGTCTCCACGACCGGCTCGTACGTCTTCACATCCGTCCGGACCGTCAGCGTCACCGTTCGCAAGCCCGGTTCGGTAAAGACAAGGTCGATGTCCTTCTCGGGCTGGAACGCCGTCTCCGTGCCGTCGTCCGTCGTCCACTTGTACGCATAGGACGATGCGCCGACGATCTCCGCGACGGCCGAGAACCTCGCGCTGACGCCCGTGCAGACGCGGCGGGACGGCTTGGTCATCGCGATCATCACGTCCGGACGCTGGAACTCCGCACACCCCGCATCGACAGCCACGCCCGACAGACGGGCCGCCCCGTCGAGGTCGGTGTCCTGAACCCCGCCCGCATACGTCTCGGGATCGCTCATGTCCAGGAAGGCGGAGGCCGCCGTCGGTGCATAGCCATCCGCGGCAAACGCCGCTTCTCCCGAACGGCATCCCTCGGACCGCCCCTCCGGCAGCGGCTTTGCGGAGAAGCAGTCGACGAACGTCGCCGCGCCCGGGACGACCTCGGGGAAGCACGTGTCCGAATACGTCGTATCGGCCGAGGAATTGCCGGCGAACAGGCAGGCGCGGAAGGTCGCCGTCACGCCGTCGACAACATGGACGCCCGCGCCGCCCTTCACCGCGACATTGCCGACGAACGTGCAATTCATGAAGGCCGAGCCATTGCTCGCCAGGTAAACCGCGCCGTAGTTGACGCTGGCCGTGTTGTTCTTGAACAGGCAGTTGTCGACGGCCACGGGATCCCCGCGCGTGCACAGCGCGGCACCGTAGTTGCCGCTTGCGTTCTGGTTGTTCTCAAAGCGGCAGTGCGAGATCCGTCCGCCCATCGCATAGAGTCCGCCGTACACGTCCGTCCCGCCGCCCATCTTGTTGTCGTGGAACGTGCAATGCGTGATCAGGCCCTTCTGCAGGTAGCCGATCGAACCGCAGCACCTCCAGCCGGACGTCCGGTTGAAGGCCACGACGCAGTTCGTCACGACCGCGCCGTCCGAGACAAGCCCGATGGCCGCGCCGATCTGCAGGCGTTCTGCAAGGCAGTTGGTGATGACGCAGCTGTCGAGCGTACCGCCGTTAGTGTCGATGCGCACGCCCGAACCGTAGTCCGCCGCCGAGACACCGGCATCCGTCTGGCGTCCGTAGCCCGAACCACCGACACCGCCAGAAAGCGTGAAGCCGCGCACGACGGCGTCCGGGTGGTTGATGAGCAGGACGCGCGGGATGTCGCCCGTGTCGACGATCTCATAGCCACTGACGATGCGAAGCTCGGTCGATTCTGCGCCCGCGTCCGAGACAACCGTCATGCCGTAGTCGACGACCGTCTCCTTGCAGGCGCGGTAGACGCCGGGGGCGACATGGACGGTCGAGCCGTCCGCCGCGGCCAGCACGGCGTCCGCCAGATTGGTCGCCGCCGTGTCGATGTTCGCATAGGGGAACGCCGGCATATGGCCTTCCGCTGCGGGAACGACGTAGACGTCCTTCGCCGCGGCCGCGACCTCGATGGTCTTCGTGCCCTTCTCCACGCCGTCGGCGCGGACCGTCAGGGTCAGCTGACGGCGACCGGCGGTCGTGAAGGCGAAACGCACCTGGGGATCGGTGCTCCACTCGGTCGATACGCCGTCGTCGGACGTCCACCGGTATTCGATGAGCGTCGCGCCGGCGACCTTCGCCTTGGCCTCGAACGGAATCTCCGCGCCCGCCAGATGGCGCCGCTCGTCCAGCACGGCAATGTCGATGGCGACATCCGGATACTGGTATTCGGCGCAGCCGGCGTCGACCTTGTCTCCTGACAGACGGACCTTGCCGTTCACGTCCTTGAGCAGCGCGACATCCTCCGCATAGTCTTCCGGCGCACAGAGATCGATGAAGGACGACGAAAGCGTCGGCGTGAAGCCATCGGCGTCGAAGGCCGCCAGACCGGACGCGCAGCCAGTCTTCTTCGTGTCCGAAGTCGAATAGCAGTTCACGAAAGTCGCCGAAGCCGGGGTGATGTCGGGGAAGCCGTCGCCCGTCGAGCTCCCCGACGAAGCGTTGTTCGCGAAAAGGCAGCCGTAGAACACCGGTTTCTTGCCGCTCGCGACGGTCACGCCGGACGAGCCCTTGCCCGACGCGTTCGCGACGAACGTGCAGTTCGTGAAGTACGCCGTGTCGTTCGCGACGTAAACCGCGCCATTGCCCTGCGCGCAGGAACAGCCCTTGACCAGCGTATTGTCCACGCAGATCGTCCCGCTCGCCTGATAGATCGCGAGACCGATGTTGTCCCCGTTCGAGCCGGTGTCGGCAGTGAAGACGCAGTGCGAGATCCGCCCGCCCGTCATGTAGAGCCCGCCCTTCGTGTCCGTCGTGCCGCCCGCCACATTGTCGTCGATCGTGCAGTGCGTGAGCAAGCCAGCCGTCATGTAGCCGATCGAGGCACTGCCCTTCCATCCGGCGCTCTTGTTGGCCCGAATGACGCAGTTCGAGATGAGGCCGTCGGCCGAAACCATGGAAAAACCGCCACCGTAGCTGACCCGGTTGGCCGTACAGTTGGTGATCACGCAATCGATGAGCGCGCCGCCGCTCGTACCGATCCGCACACCCGCGCCGTAGTCCGCCGGAGAAACGTACTGGTCGGCCGTGCGCGGCTTGCTGTCGCTGCCGCAAGTGCCGCCCGAGAACGTGAACCCGCGCACGACCGCATCCTTGTGATCGATGAGGAGCGGACGCGGGGTGTCGCCCGTGTCCCCCTTCTTCCACCCCTTGATGCGCAGCTCCGTCACGTCCGCACCCTCTTCCGAGACGAGATTGACGCCGTAGTCGACCACCGTCTCGACCGTCGAAAGGTAGAT
>CAYVKQ010000317.1:0-4018 GCA_964451945.1 uncultured Lentisphaerales bacterium | reverse complement strand
GCGGCGGGCGGGCCGGCCAGGCCGGCAAGCAGGTCGTGCGTCTTCCACCGCCCCCGCTTCCAGCGGAGGAAGAACCCGGCCGCGAGCAGCCCGACATAAAACGCCAGCCATGCCCAAGCCGCGAGGATGCCGCAGCCATTGTAGAGCAGCAGGAGTTCGCCGGGTATCCACACCGCCCACCCCATCACCAGCATGTAGACCATGACGAAGGCGGTGTCGCCGGCGCCTTTCAGGGCGCCCGCCAGGACGATATTGACCGTATCGAGCAGCCCCCAAAGCGCCATCAGCACCATCATCACCCGGCCGACGGCGACCAATTCCGCCACGCTGTAGGGCGCCTCCCGCGAGTGGAAGAGCGTGTAATAGCCCCCGGGAAAGGCGACGAAGGTCACCGCCACCACCGCCATGTAGACCCAGCCGAGCGCCAGCGCCGACCAGCCGGCGCGCGCGGCGGCGGCGCTGTCGCGGCGTCCCTGGTGCTGGCCGACCACGATCGAGGCCGCCATGCCGATCCCCACCAGCGGCGTCGCCGCCACCGCGTTGATGCTGAAGCCGATGTTGCTGGCCGCCAGGTCGAGCGGCTGCAGGCGCCCGGTCAGCAGGACGAACAGCGTGAATGCCCCGGCGTCGACCAGCGTGTGGAGAGCCGAGGGGACGCCGTAGCGCAGCAGTTGGCGCATCTGGCGGCGGTCGAACGCCAAGGCCCGCCGGAGGCCCTGGCGGCGGATCTCGTCCTCGCGCAGCAGCCAGGCGAGCTGGATGCCGGGCGCGACGCAGCTCGCGATCACCGTGGCCCACGCCGCGCCCGCGATCCCCATGGCGGGCAGACCGAGCTTGCCGAAGATCATCACGTAATCGAGCGCGATGTTGACCGCGCAACCCAGCACGTTCGCCACCGTGTTCAGGAGCATGCCGCCACGCCCGGTGAAATAGCCGCCGACCGCCGCGCCGAACGAGACGAGCACGCTGCCGAGCATCAGCACGTCGTAATAGGCGCGCTCGGCCGCGACCAGTTCCGCCGGATGGCCGCTGAGCCGCATCGCCAGCCAGCCGAGGGGGGCGAGTCCCAGCATCAACGGCCACGAAACGAGCGAGAACCACATTCCCTGCGCCGCCGCCCGGACGCTGCCGCGCGCGTCGCCCGCGCCATGGCACTGAGCCACGAAGGTGCTCGAGTAGGAGGCCACGCCGAAGAAGAGGCAGATCAGGGTGAAGGCGAGCAGCCCCGCCGGCAGCGCCGCCTGGATCGCCAGGGAGCTCCAGCGGGCGAGAAAGATCCGGTCGCTGAACTGCATCACCGTGAAACTGGCCATGCTGATGACCAGCGGGTAGGCCACCGCCAGCACCTCGCGCCAATCTCCCGGCCGCCGTCGCCCCCGGCTCACGGCATCCCTTCCGCCGGCGGTGGCGCCTCGGGCGCCTCGGCGGCGGTCGGACGCTCGGCTAGGTCGAGCCAGGCGCGCGCCTGGTCGAGGCCGCGCGCCGCCGCTTCTGCGATCCAGCGGCGCCCCTGCTCCTCGTCGCGCGCCGTCCCCGTCCCCTCGACGGTCATCACCCCGAGCATGAAGAGCGCTTCCGCATTGCCCTGCTCGGCGGAGCGGCGGTACCAGGCCGCCGCCCGGGCCGGGTCCTTGGCGACGCCGACGCCGTGCGCATGCATCCAGCCGATGTTGCACTGCGCGCCGGCATCGCCCTGTTCGGCGGCGCGGGTATACCAGGCCGCCGCCGCCGCGTCGTCGCGGGGGACGCCGCGGCCGAGGGCGTACATGCCGCCGAGGTTCCGCTGCGCGGCGGCAAACCCCTGATCGGCCGCCTGGCGGTACCAGACCACCGCCTCGGTGTCGTCCTGCTTCACCCCCTTGCCGGTCATGTGGAGATAGCCGAGGTTGAACTGCGCCAGCGCGTCGCCCTTCCCGGCGGCGCCGCGGAAGAGCGCGGCCGCGCGCGCCTCGTCGCGGGGAACGCCGCGACCGGTCATCAGCAGCAGCCCCAGGTTGCACTGCGCCAGCGGACTGCCGGCGGTGGCGGCCTGGCCGTACCACGCCGCCGCCTCGGCGACGGCGGTTTCGTTGGTGTCGGAAAGGAGCAGGCCGGCAAGCGTGCATTGGGAGGGAACGCTTCCCGCTTCCGCGGCCCGGCGGTACCAGCGGGCCGCCTCGGAGGTGTCCTGCGCGACCCCCTCGATGCCGTGGTGGTAGAGGCGGGCCAGGTTGTTCTGCGCCGCGACGCTCCCTTGCTCCGCGGACCGGAGGTACCAGCGGAGGGCGGCGGGCATGTCGCGCGCGACGCCGAACCCTTCTTCATAGCAGCGCGCGACCAGAAACGCCGCGCCGCGCATCCCCTCCTCGGCGCGCCGCAGCGCGCCGGGCCAGCCCGCCGCGCGGTCGCGTTCGCGCGCCTCGGGCGTGCCGGCGAGCGCGGGATCGGTGCGACCGTAAAGCGCCGCCGCGAGGCGGCAGACCGGGTCGCCGTCGCGCGCGCCGCGCCGGATCTGCGCCGTGTCGGCCTTTCGTTCCGCCTCTCTGTGAGGCTCGTGCTGCAACCGCACATAGCGGTCGGCCAGCGCGTCGATGCCGGCTACGGCCTGCGCGCGCAACGCCTCCGCCCGCTCGTTCTTCGGCTCGACCTTGAGGATCGCGGCGGCGGCGGTGGCGGCGGCGACCCAGTCGGCGCGGTCGGCGGCGTGACGGGCGAGTTGCAGCAAGGCATCGATCTTCTCGCGGCGTTCGGTCCGCCGCGCCTCGCCGACCGCCACGGGGAGCTTGGCGAGCGCCTCCTGGTAGAGCTTGGCGCTGCGGATGGGGTCGCTTGCGGAGAGGCCGCGCGCTTCCCGGGCGAGCGCGACGACCTCTCGCAGGCGTTCGCCGCCGTGCTTCTTGAGCAGCTTCTGCTCGGCCGCCAGGGCGGCGGCGACGGCCCGCTCGCTGGCGTCGAGCTCGCGCGAGATCCGCACCACTTCGCGCAGTTGGCGGATGCGGTTGATGATGCGGTAGTAGTCCTGTTCCGCCGCCTCCCACGAGCCGATGGAGAAAGCCGTCTCGCCCTTCAGCCAGTCTCGTGCGACGAGGCCGGCGTCCTCGGTCTCGGCCAGCCCCAGTCCGGCCAGTTCCTCCTTCGCCTCGCGCGCCACCCGCCGCACGTTCCCGGCCGACGTTCTGGCCTCCTGCCGCGAGAGGGTCGGACGGTCGTTGCGGTAGTTGTGATCGGTGCCGCGGGGTTCCGGCGGCGGCGCGGGCTCCCGTGCATCAAGCGCCGCCAGCGCGTCGAGCGCGCGCATCGCGGCGGCGATCGAGGCGTCGGCGGCGGCGTTTTCGGCGGCGGCCGGCGACGCCGCCGACGTCCGCCCGCCGCGCAGCACCAGCGCCGCCTGCCAGACGAACCACCCCGCGACGCCGACGCCGCAGGCGAGCAGCAGCACACGCAGCAGGCGGTCCAGGGCGCCCGGGGCGGCGCCCGCCTTCTGTCTGAAAACAGGATCCTTTGGCGACATGCGCAAAACGTACCACAAAACAGCCGCGGCACAAAGCCCGTTCGATCGGCCCGGTTCCCGGCTTGCCTTGACCGTCACGCCGTGCCACAATAACCGCACAATGTGGCGCGGTTCGCGCGCATGCAGGCGCACCGCGGCGTCAAACGATTTCGGAAACAGGAGTCTCGCGCATGACAAAAGGAAACATGCTGATCGCCCAGAGCGGCGGTCCCTCGATGGTGATCAACCAGAGCCTGGTCGGCGCGGTGCTGGCCGCCCGCGACACGAATGCCGTCGGCAGGATCTACGGCGCCTGCCACGGCATCCAGGGGATTCTGGAGGAGCGGTTGATCGACTTGCGCAAACCGAGCCGCGCCACGCTCGAAGCGGTGGCGGCCACCCCCTCCTCGGCCCTCGGCTCGGTGCGGCGCAAGCCGACCGCCGCCGACTGCGCCGCCCTCTTCCGCGTGCTCCACAGCCGCGGCATCCGCTATTTCTTCTACATCGGCGGCAACGACTCGGCCGAGACCGTGCATATCATCAACGAGG
>CAYVKQ010000316.1:0-4044 GCA_964451945.1 uncultured Lentisphaerales bacterium | reverse complement strand
GTCGTCGACGGCCTGCTGGGCACCGGCGGCCGCGGCGCGCCGTCCGGGGTCACGGCGGCGGCGGTCCGCTGGATACGCGCGGCCCGCAAGCGCGCCCTCGTAGTGGCGGTCGACATCCCCAGCGGCGTCGACGCCGACAGCGGGGATGTGGCGGGGGACGCGGTCTGCGCCGACATCACGGTGACCTTCGCCTATCCGAAAACCGGCTTTCTCAACCCGGTCGCGCAGTCCCACATCGGCCACGTGGTCGTTGCCGACATCGGCATCCACGCCGACCTTGCGGCGGCCGCCGAGCGCACGGCCGACGGCGCGGTGCAGATGATCGCCGCCCCCGAGCTCAACCGACTCCTGCCGGGACGCCCCGAATTCGCCCACAAGGGGCTCTTCGGACATGTCGGCATCATCGCCGGCGCCCGGGGCTACTCCGGAACGCCGGCGCTGGCGGCCCTGGGCGCGCTGCGCGCCGGCGCCGGCCTGGTGACCGCAGCCGTTCCGCCCGAGGCGATGCCTGCGCTGGCCGCCCACGCGCCGGAGGCCATGGCCTACCCGCTGGAGGCGCCGGCGGGAGTCATCACCGTGCGCTCCCTGGAGGCGTGGGGCCGGACGCTCGCCGACTTCACGTGCCTGGTCATCGGTCCCGGGATGACGGCGGCCGATACAACACGCGACGTTGTGCAGTGGCTCCTCGACCGCTACGACGGCCGCCTCGTGCTCGACGCGGATGCGCTCAACGTCCTCCCCCGCGTCACACTGCGCGCCCCTGAACGCCTCATCGTCACGCCGCACCCGGGCGAGGCGGGACGCCTGCTGTCGCTCACCCCCACCGCGGTGCAGGCCGACCGCCTGCGCGCCGTCCGCGCCCTGGCCGCGCGATACGGCGGCACCGCCGTCCTCAAGGGCGCGGGCACGCTGGTGCAGGGCGGCGCCGGCAGCGCCTGGATCACCCTCAGCGGCAACCCGGGGATGGCGACCGGGGGCAGCGGCGACGTGCTCACCGGAATCATCGCCGCCCTGGCCTCCCTGGCGATCGACAGCGCCGACGCCGCGCGCCTGGGAGTCTGGCTGCACGGCGCCGCCGGCGATTTCGCCATGTGGCGCCACGGACAGGAGGCGCTCGCCGCGCGCGACATCGCCAACGCCCTTCCCCACGCCTTTACGATGCTGCGCAACGCATGAAGGAGCCGCCCGCCATGGAGACACGCCCGCGCCCCGGAAACCGGCCGTTGTGGCTGTGCAAACCGGCACCCTTTGCCGCCGATCTGACGGTCATGGCGGTCGCGCTCTTCGCCGCCTACACCCTGCGCTACAATTTCAACTGGGCGCGCATCCACGCGGAGGCCAGCCACATCCTCCTGCAGGGCATCCTTTTGGCGGTCCTCTACACCGCCGCCCTCGCCGCTTTCGGCTGCTACCGCCTCATCTGGCGCTTCATCAGCGTCGACGACATCCCGCGCTTTGTCTACGCGACCGCATTGCCCACTTTCGTCGGAATCCCACTTGTTGTCCTGCTCCCCTCCAACGCCCTCGCGCGGGTGCCGGTGAGCGTCCTCATCCTCAACGCGGTCTTCATTCTGGGCGGGATCCTGCTCACACGCGCCTTCTGGCGCATCGTCGGAAGCGGCGGCGGAAACCACGCGGCAAGCGGCGCCGTGCGGCACGTCCTGCTCGTCGGGGCCGGCTCGACCGGCAACCAGGTGTTGCGCGAAATGCTACAGCACCAGCGCCCCCGCATCCGCGTGGTCGGGTTCGTCGACGACGACCCCCGCAAGCAACGGGCGCTGCTGCAGGGCGTGCGCGTGCTCGGCCCGGTGGCGCGGCTTTCCGAGATCCTCCGCCGGCAAAAGGTCGACGAAGTGATCGTCGCCGTGACCCGCGCGCCGCGGACGCTGATCCAGCAGGTGACCGCGTGCTGCGAAGCGTGCGGCGTGCCGGTGCGCATTGTCCCCGAATACTACGAGATCATCACCGGCAGCGTCACGGTGAACCGGCTGCGCGAGATCGACATCACCGACCTGCTTGGCCGCGAAGAAGGGGTGCTGGACGATCCGGCGGTGCTCTCCTTTTTCAGCGGCAAACGGGTGCTGGTGACCGGCGGCGGCGGCACGATCGGCGGCGAGATCGCACGCCAGGTCGCCCGCATGGGGCCGGCCCAGCTCGTGGTGATCGAGCGCGCGGAGAACGCGCTCTATGAAATCGAGCGCGACCTGCGCGCGCGCCAGACGGGCGTGCCGTTCGTGCCGCTGATGGGCGACATCGGCGACACGCACCGCATGGAAACGGTCCTGGCGGCGTTCCAGCCCCACATCCTCCTGCACGCCGCCGCGCACAAGCATGTGCCGCTGATGCAGAACAATCCCTGCGAGGCGGTGAAGAACAATATCCTGGCGACACGCCGCCTCGGCCAGCTGGCCATCCGCCACCGGGTCGAGAACTTCCTGCTGATCTCCACCGACAAGGCGGTCCGCCCGGTCTCGGTGATGGGCGCGAGCAAACGGCTGGCCGAGCATGTGATCCAGGCGCTGAACGCCGCCGGCCCCACCCGTTTCTGCGCCGTCCGTTTCGGCAACGTCCTCGGTTCGTCCGGTTCCGTCGTGCCCCTGTTCCGCGAACAGATCAAGGCGGGCGGCCCCGTGACCGTCACCCACGCCGACATGGCGCGCTACTTCATGACCACGCGCGAGGCGGTCCGCCTGGTGCTCCACGCCGCGATGCTGGCCGCGGGCGGCGAGATTTTCGTTCTCGACATGGGCAAGCCGGTCCGCATCGTCGAACTGGCGGAGATGATGATCCGCCTCTCCGGCCTGCGCCCCCACGAGGACATCGCAATCACCTACACCGGCATCCGCCCGGGCGAGAAGCTGCACGAGGAACTCGATGTCAGCGAGCGCGCGGCCATCCGCACGGAACACGCGCGGGTGTTTGTCGGCAACGTCCCGCGACGCCCCGCCGACGAGATCGACCGCATGTGCGCCGACCTGGAACGGTTGGCCAACGGCAGCGGCGCCGACGACAACACCGCCCGCGCCGCCATCCTGGAGTGGGTGCGCAAACTCGACGCCTGACACGCGGAGGTGCCCGTGAAAGCAGAAACGACCGCCTGTTTCCTGGGAGTGCTCGGAGCGGCGCTGGGATGCCCGGGGCGCCCATTCCCGGCACCCGCCGGCGACGATGCCTGCGCCGCCGCGCGGCGGCGCATGGTCGCCACCCAGTTGATGCCGGCCGACCGGGGGATCGTCCACCCGGGCGTGCTTGCCGCGATGGCCAGGGTGCCCCGCCACGAGCTGGTGCCGGAGGCGATCCGCGACGCCGCCTACGCCGACACCCCGCTGCCGATCGGCCACGGCCAGACCATCTCGCAGCCCTTCATCGTCGCCTTCATGACCCAGGCGCTCGATCCCAAGCCGGACGACCGCGTGCTGGAAGTGGGAACGGGGTCGGGCTACCAGGCGGCTGTCCTCGCCGAGCTGGTGCGGTCCGTCCACACGATCGAGATCGTCGAACCGCTGGCCGCGCGCGCCCGGGCCGACCTGGCGCGCCTCGGCTACACCAACGTCTCCGTGCGCGCCGGCGACGGATACCGGGGATGGCCCGAAGCAGCCCCCTTCGACGCCGTGATCGTGACCTGCGCCCCAGAGGCGGTCCCGCCGCCGCTGCTCGAACAGCTCCGCGACGGCGGCCGCATGATCATCCCCGTCGGCGCCCAGGGCGGACACCAGGAGCTGATCCTGCTGACCAAGCGGAAAGGCGCGCTCACCCGCACCGCCGTCCTCCCCGTCCGCTTCGTCCCCATGACCGGCGCAGCCCAAACGGGCACCGACTGAGCCGAAAAGGTGAAGAACGCCGCGATCCCACCGGGAGCGCGGCAAGCTCCCGCTCCGGTCACACCCGGCGGTGATCCGTTGCCGCCACTTTCGTGAAATTTCGTTCGTGAAATTTCCGGTCGCTTGTCAAAGTGGATGCGCCTAAAGCGAGCCAAATTGACGCATGGGGTCATTTACTCTTACCGAAAAGGCATTTACCTTTACCGAAAAGGGCGTGTCGGGC
>CAYVKQ010000315.1:0-4046 GCA_964451945.1 uncultured Lentisphaerales bacterium | reverse complement strand
GTCGCGGTGGGCGACCACGGCAGATCCCCCTCGTAGGGGTCGCTCATGCATCCCGCGAGCGCGAGCAGCGCGCCGGCGCAGACGGCGGCGGCCAGCGCGCGCGAGGCGGTCCTAGAAATAGACCACATCGTTCTTCTCCAAGGGGGACTGCTGCCAATCGATCAGCACATCGGCAACGACAAGCCCTTGGTCGCGGACCACCTGGCGCAGGCGGATGCGGGTGACGAAGTCGCCCGCAGGTGTCTTCAAACCGGGGCGGCGGACCATCATCTCGATTTGCGGCAACCCCTTGGAAAGGTCCTCGCCGAGCAGTTCGCGCATGAAAGCGGGGGTGAACTCGGCCACCACGAACTTGAGGTGGTCGTCGAAGGCGACGATCTTGCCCTTGTCGCCGGGGGTCAGCACGTTCTCCAGATTGTCGGGAACCGCGGCGGCACCGCCGCCGCTCACGCCCGCCGGGCGGAATGCCTTCTCCCGCTCCTTCTCCAGTTGCTTCTGCAGGTTGGCGATCGTGGCCTCGTGCCCGGCGGTGATCTCTTTCTGGTGTGCGATCTCGGCCGTCTTTTCGGCGACCTCGGCCTCGAGGTCGACCTTCTCGGCCTCCAAGGCGTTCACCTTGCTCGCCAGATCGGCCTTATCCTTTTCGAGGCGGGCGACCGTGGCGTTCAGGTCCTCGATGGCTTTCTTGTCGGTGCGGCCGCTCCGTTTCAGCCGGTTGTGCTCGTTGATCACGTCGACCAGCTCCTCGCGCACCTTGCGCAGCTCGGCGCGGGTGGTGTTGAGCTGGGCGTTCTGGGCCTTGGCGCGGTCGAAGAGGTTGTCGAGCGCCTCCTGCAGGGTGCCGGGGCCGCTGGTCGCTGACAGGCGGGAATCGCGCGGGTCAGGCATCTTCTTGCCCATCTCGTCGAGCCGGTAGTACTGCCGCAGTTGGCCGGCCATGGAGTCGGTGTCGTAGTCCAGGGTTGGTAGGTTGTCCTGCTCGAGCTTGAACGGGTAGGCGCTCCAGAAGGTCGCCGTCTCGGGGTTCTCCAGCTCGCGCGCGCTCACCTCGGAGATGTCGCGTTCGGGCAGCGAGAGCGCCGGCGTGTCGGCGGGCGGCTGCGCCTCGATTGTGCGCGCGATCCGCTTGACGCCGTCTTCAAACTTATGCGCCCTGCCAATCAGCGCTTCGCGTTTTCCCTTGATCTGAAATTCCAGGAAAAGGGCGGCGACGCCGATCACCAGGATCACTACGACCAGAATGCGCAAGACCTTGCCCATAGCTTCCTCAGGTTTGAAAACCACACAACAGAATATCGGACAGTGGAAAAGGTAGACCAAAACCGGCCGGACGTGCAACAATAAAAAGTGGCTTCGGCGAGATTCCCGCCGGCAAGGCGCTACCGGATGCGCCCGAGGCGCGGCGAAGTGAGCGGCCAGTAGACGACCGTGGCCGGGCCGAGGAGGTTCCGCCCGGGCACGGCGCCCCAGAAGCGGCTGTCGAGGCTGTTGCGGCTATTGTCGCCCAGCGCGTAGTACTCGTCGCCGGCCAGCGGCACCTTGTCCTCCGGCATCATCAGCCCCTGGGGGTGGGTGCGCGTCATCCCCGGCACGGTGAAGCCGGCGTAGTGGGGCGCCCACGGCGCGAGTTTCCCGCAGCGCGCGATTTTGCCGATCATACCGGGCTCGAAGACCGCGTCGCCGTCGATCAGCAGGTTGGGCGGGCGGATGGACACCGTCTCGCCGGGGAGGCCGCACATCCGCTTGATGTAGTGGGTGCCGGAAGGCAGCGTGGGGATCCCGGCGGTCGAAAACACCATCACCTCGCCGCGCCGCGGCCGGCGGAAATTCCACAGCCAGCGGTTGACGAAAACAAAGTCGCCCGCCGTCACCACGCCCGACCAGAGGCGCGCGCCCGAGGCGACCTGCACCCGGTTTCCCGCGCGCAGCGCCTGGAGCAGCGGGGCGTCCCCCGGCACGTAGTAGCGCCGACCGCCGACCTGGCAGGCGAAGTAGCCCGGCTTCGAGTCGTCCCGCAGCACCGGAGCCACCATTCCGCCCACGCGGACACGCACCTCCTTGTACCACTCGCCGGTCACCAGCCAGGAGGCGAGTTTGAGCGGCATGCGGTCGCGGAGGCGCGGCCCGGCCTGTTCGCGCGAGGCGATGCCCGAGAGGGTGGGGTACATCGACCCGGTGGGGATTTTGAAGGGCTGGTAGAAATAGGCGCGGAAGGCCATCGCCACCGACAGCGCCACCACGAGCACCTCGAAATTGCCGCGCCAGGCGGCGAGCGGCCGCGGCGGCGAGAGGCGGTTGAGCAGCGCGCCCAGCGTGTACGCGAGGGCTTCGGCCTCGGCGCGGGAGCCGCGCCGGACGGCGCGCCGGGCGTCGGCCATCAGGCGCGCCAGTCCGTCGCGGGTGGCGGCGTCGAGCAAGTCCTCGCGCATCGCCTTGACCGTCTCGGCGCCGCGCAGCGTCTCTTTCAGCAGCTTGCGCGCCCGCGCCCGCCGCCGCATCTCGTCCAGGGTTGTCAGAAAGCCCATGCCGGTTCTCCTGTGCCGCGCCCGCGCGGCCGCCGCGCCTACGATTCGGCGCCGCCGCCTTTGAGCACGGCGATGAATGCCGACTGCGGCACGTTGACCGTGCCGAACTCCTTCATCCGCTTCTTGCCCTCGGCCTGCTTGCGCAGCACCTTCTGCTTGCGCGTGACGTCGCCGCCGTAGAGCTTGGCGGTCACGTCCTTGCGGAAGGGGCGGATGTCCTCGCGCGCGATGATGGTCCGTCCCAGCGCCGCCTGCACCGGGATCTTGAACATGTGCGATGGGATCTCCTCGCTCAGCGCCTTGCAGATCTGGCGGCCGCGGGCGACCGCCTTGTCCTTGTGGACCATGCAGGAGAAGGCGTCGACCACCTCGCCGTTGAGGAGGATGTCCATCCGGACGATGTCGCTCGCGCGGTAGCCCTTCGGCTCGTAGTCCATCGAGGCGTAGCCGCGGCTGACGCTCTTGAGAGTGTCGTGGAAATCGATCAGAATTTCGTTGAGCGGCAGCATGCACGTCAGAATCACCCGTTTGGCGTCGAGACTTTCAGTGGCTTGCAGCTCGCCGCGCCGATCCATCACCAGCCGCATGATCTCGCCGATATAGGTGCTCGGTGTAATGATCGTCGCCTTGATGAGCGGCTCCTCGATGCGGTCGATCCGCGTCGTGTCGGGCATCCGCGTCGGGTTGTCGATCTCGGCCATCGTGCCGTCGTTCAGGAAAATCCTGTATACCACCGCCGGATGCGTGCTGATGATGTCGAGGTCGAACTCGCGGCGCAGCCGCTCCTGCACGACCTCCATGTGCAGCAGGCCGAGGAAGCCGCAGCGGAAACCGAAGCCGAGCGCCACGGAACTTTCGGGATGGAAGGTGAAGGCAGCGTCGTTCAGGTGGAGTTTCTCCAGGCCGGTGCGGACCTTCTCGTACTCGTCGGTGCTCACGGGGTAGATGCCGCTGAACACCATCGGCCGCACCTCCTTGTAGCCCGGCAGCGGCTCGTCGGAGCCCTCCTTGAGCGTGGTGACGGTGTCGCCGATCTTGACGTCGCGCGGGTCGCGCAGCGTTCCCGCCAGGTAGCCGACCTGCCCCGCCTCCAGCACCGGCAGCGGCTTCTGGACGGGGCTGAACACGCCCACCTCGCGCACCTGCGTCTGCACGCCGTTGCTGAGCAGGCGGACCGTGTCGCCCGCGCGGATGGAGCCGTCGACCACGCGCACGTAGGGGATCACGCCGCGGAAGGCGTCGAACACCGAGTCGAACACCAGCGCCCGCAGCGGCGCGCCGCTTCCCCGCGTGACGGGCGGGTGGAGGCGTGTGACGATCGCTTCGAGCACCTCGGGAACGTTCTGGCCGGTCTTGGCGCTGATCAGCAGCGGGTGCTCCATGGAGATTCCCAGCACATCCTCGATCTGCTTGGTGACCTCGGGGATGTCGGCGCCGGGCAGGTCGACCTTGTTCAGCACGGGGATGATCTCCAGCCCGGCGTCGATCGCCAGGTAGGCGTTGGCCACGGTCTGGGCCTCG
>CAYVKQ010000314.1:0-4047 GCA_964451945.1 uncultured Lentisphaerales bacterium | reverse complement strand
GGACCCGACGCCGTGTTCTACGGCGGCACCGACCCCGGGCGCTTCGTGCCGACCTACATGATCTACTCGGCGAAGGTCCGCCCCGACGTCTTCCTGATCACGCAGAACGCGCTCGCCGACAACACCTACATGGCCACGATGCGCGACCTCTACGCCGACCAGATCTGGATGCCGACGCCCGAGGACAGCGCCCGCGCCTTCAAGATCTACGTCGACGAGGTCGAGGCGGGGAAGCGTCCGCGCAACGCCGAGCTGGTGGTCGAGAACGGCCGCGTCCAGGTCAGCGGCGCCCTCGGCGTGATGGAGATCAACGGCATCCTCTGCGAAATGATCTGGAGAAACAACACCTTCCGCCACGCCTTCTACATCGAGGAGAGCTACGTCATCCCCTGGATGTACCCCTACCTCACGCCCCACGGGCTGATCATGAAGCTGAACGCCGCGCAGACGCCGCTCACCCCCCCCGTGATCACCGACGACCTCGATTTCTGGGACTGGTACTGGCGCCGCCTGACGCGCGACGACCGCTACCGCCGCGACGTGGTGGCGCAGAAGTCGTTCTCCAAGCTGCGCAGCGCCATCGCCGGCCTCTACGTGGCGCACGGCCGCATGCGCGAGGGGGAGCAGGCGTTCCAGGAGTCGCGCATCCTCTACCCGCCCAGCCCCGAGGCGAACTTCCGGCTGGCGCAGGAGGTGCTGCTGCGGCAGGGGCGGACCGCCGAGGCGCTCGATGTGATGAACGTCTTCGCGCGGCTCGACCCCAACAACGACCGCGGCGTGCAGTTCCGCGACACCATCGCCCGCTACGACACCGTGGAGCGGCGACTGCGGGAGCTGCTCGCCGGCGCCCAGCGGGGCCAGCCGATGACGGTCGCGCAGACGCTGGAGATCGCGCAGTGCTACCGCGAGCTGGGCAACGGCGAGCAGGCGGCGCGGGTGCTCGAATCGCTCGCCGGGGCCGAAGGGCTCTCGTGGCGCGACCTGCTCGAAGTCGGCGCGCAGCTCGCCGAGAGCAGGCGGGCCGACGCCGCGGCGAAGATGCTCGACCGCCTGATGGGGCAGCCGCTGCCGCCCGATTTCCCCGCCGACGCCTTCGTCCGGGTGGCCCGGGCCTACGAGCAGTGCGGCCGCCCCGACAAGATGGTGGCGCCGCTGATGCGCTTCCTGCAGGCGCGTCCGACCGATTGGCGCGCCTGGATCACGCTGGCCGCCGCCTACCAACGGCTGGGTCAGGGCGACCGCGCCGCCGGCGCCCTGCGCCGCGCCCAGGAGCTGGGCCGCGCCCAGGCGATGCAGGCCGCCTACCAGGTCCCCGAGCTGCGGCCGCTGTTCCAGCAGGCCGCGCCGGGCGGACAGCCGGGCGGCGGGCTGGGCCTGCCGGGATTCCCGCGCTGACGCGGGCGGGCGTCTCGCCGGCCGAGACACCCGAGACATGGATGTTTCACCACGAAGAACACGAAGGGCACGAAGAAATTTTCCCTTCGTGATCTTCGTGTCCTTCGTGGTGAGAAATGTGCGTCAGGGCTTCGCTGCATAGCAATAGCAGAGGAACAGCGCCGTGGTGCGGCACTACATCGAAACGGAACGGTTGACCGCCGGCGCCTGCACGCTGGAGGGCGAGGAAGCCCGCCACCTGGCAAGCGTGCTGCGTGTGGCGGTGGGCGATGCGGTCGAGGGGTTCGACGGCGCGGGCACGGTCCGCGCCCTGCGGGTCGCCGCCGCCGGCAAGCGCCGCGTGGAGCTGGTCCCGGAGGGTCCGCCGACCCCCGTGCCCCGCCCCGCCTGCGCTTTGACGCTGTTTGTCTGCATCAGCAAGGGAAGCCGCATGGACTGGACCGTCGAGAAGGCGGTCGAACTGGGCGCGGCGCGCATCGTCCCCGTGGTTTCGGAGCGGACGGTCGTGCGGCTCGACGCCTGCGAGGGAGCGCTCAAGGCGAACCGGTGGCTGCGGGTGGCGCGCGAGGCGGCGCGGCAGTGCGGCGCCGGATGGCTGCCGCGGATCGACCCGCCGCTGTCACTGGACGACACCCTCCCCCTGCTGGCCGGGACGGCGCCCGTGCTGGTGGCGGCGCTCGTTCCCGGTGCTCCGTTGCTGCGCGACGCCCTCGACGCCCTGCCGCCGCAACCGCCGCGGGCCGGGTGGTTCGTCGGCCCCGAAGGTGACTTCACTGGGGACGAACTGGCGCGCCTCCGCGCCGCCGGCGCCATCGCCGTCAGCCTGGGACGGCTGGTGCTGCGGGCCGAGACGGCCGCGGTCTACGGTTTGAGCGTCCTCAACAGCCGCTGGATCTGAGACTCCTCAGGCGCCGTAGAGCCAGTCGAGAGAAAGCCGCCTGACGCACGAATCGGCGAGAATTCCCGTCTGGTAGCTGCCGCAGCAATAGGCCAGCAGCACCGCGTCGGCGAGCGGGTGGATCGCCGTGTAGCAGTAGCCGTGATCGGGGGCGCACTCGACCCGCCGGTGGTGCGTCCAGGTGCGCCCCTCGTCGCGGCTGACGGCCGTGACCAGCGGCGTGCGGCCGTGGTGCGGACGGACCCCGCCCACCGGTTCGCCCCAGCGAGGGTCATGGTCGTTCCACACCGCCAGCAGACCGCCGGTCGCGGGGAGGCGCTTGATCGAAAGCGGCGAGCAGGGGGACAGGAACGACGCGGGGCGCGGCGGCGTCCAGGTCTCGCCGCCGTCTTCCGAGAACAGCTCGTACTGACAGCCACGGTCGGTGCGGCAATAGCCATAGAGGCGACCGTCGTTCAGCTCCACCACGCCGGGTTCCTGCAAGCCCGCGCCGCTGCGCTCGGGCAGCGCCCACCAGTCTTTGGACTCGCGCCAAGTCGCGCCCGCGTCATCGGAGAGAAAGAAGACCGCGATGCCGCGGCCGTCGAGTCCGCTGTAGTCGTCCTTGCGCGGCGCGGCCTTGCGCGTGCGGTGGAACGAGGCGGACGCGACGAGGCGGCCGCCTCGGAGCTGGATCACGCGGTCGTTGTTGACCACGAAATAGCCGGGGGCGGGAATGCAGCAGACGGCGTCGCTCCAATTCGCCGCCTCGTCCGCCGAAACCCGCATCCGCAGGCGGCAGTCGTCGAGGCCGTTCTTCACCAGATAGAACAGGGCGATGCGGCCATCCAGCAGCCGCAGCAGCGAGACGCTCATGACGTTGCACCCGCCTTCGTTCTTCACCAGCGTGGTGTCGCTCGCGGACCACCCACGGCCGGTGGCGTCGGCGGTCCGGACGCAGATGTCGGCAAAGCCGTGGTCGTCGCCGCCGGCGCCGTAGAAGCGGCTGTAGGCAAAAAGAATGCGGCCATCGGCCAGCGTCGCGAACGCCCCCTCGGAATTGCGCGGATTGTTGTCGCCGTGGGTCAGTTGCAGCACGATCTCCGAACCCTCTTGCTCTCTCGTCATCGCGTCCCCCATTGGATTGGTTCGGAATACCATAGGCCCGCGCGCCGGCCACCGTCAAGCGCGACAATAGCATTGCCACAGGCGGGCCGCATGACGGATACTATGTGCCGCTACCACACTTGAGAGAGGATCGGGATGAGAACCTATTTCGACGTCAACATGCAGTTGGGACGCGGCTCCGTGCCCGTGCTTGGCGCGGCCACATCGGCACATGAAGCGATCCGCGAGATGGGCCGCGCGGGAATTGCCCGCGCCATCGTCTGGCATCCCGCCCAGCAGGGCGTCTACCCGGGCACGGGCAACGACCTGATCAGCCGGATGATCGCTGGCGCGCCCCGGCTGGAGGCGGCATGGGCACCCCTTCCGCCCACGCCGCGCGAAGTCGTTACGCCGGCGTTTTTCGACGAGATGAAGGCCGCCGGCGTGCGGGTGCTGCGCGTCCTGCCGGCCGACCACCGCTACTTGCTCCGCCGGTCGGTCATGGGACGTTTTCTCGATGACGTCGCCGAGCGGCGCATCCCCGTCCTGTTGTCGCCCGAGTGGGGGGTGCCGTTCGAGGCGATGGACGACATTCTCGCCGACTATCCCTCGTTGACGGCCGTCGTCTGCGACGTGGGCATCTGGGGCGCCGACCGCAAGGTCTGGCC
>CAYVKQ010000313.1:0-4053 GCA_964451945.1 uncultured Lentisphaerales bacterium | reverse complement strand
GCGATTGGCGCGGCGAACGACCACGACACGGTGCTCGTCTACGACGGCACCTACGAGATCACCGCGCAGATCGAGGTGAAGAAGCCGATTACGCTCAAGTCCGTCAACGGCGCGGCGGTGACGGAGATTCGCCATGCGACACCGACGGGTGCGATGGGGTCGAAGACGTTTGTCAACGAGCGGTGCGTGCTCATTGACAATGCGGACGCGTTGGTCGACGGCTTTGCGATCTCCAACGGTCGCGTTGCGTCGGATGCGGATCCGAAGGACAACGCCTGCTATGGCGGCGGCGTCCTCATCTACGAAAATGGCGGTACGCTCGCCAACTGCGTCGTGACGAACTGCACGCTCGGGCGTTGCATGCGCGGCGGTGGCGTGGCGATGGCGGGCGATGCGGCGGTCGTGACGAACTGCACGGTTTCGGGGAACTACACGCCGACGGTGAACTATCCCTACATCCACGGCACCGGCGTCTACATGACAAAGGGGTTGCTGGTGGATTCTGTCATCTCGGGCAATTCGGATCCGCTCTATGCCTACAACGAACATCACGGCAGCGGCGTCTGCGCGAACGGGGGAATGGTGCTGCGTTGCAAAATCTCCGGCAACCGCTGCACCCGTGGCGCGGCGCTCGAGTGCTCGTCCGGTGCGGCGATTGTCCGCGACTGCCTGATCGTGGACAATGCGAACAGCATGTCGGGCGGGGGGCTTGGCGGCGGTCTTTGCTGCACGACGGCGTCCGCCGAGTTCCACAACACCGTCTTCGCGCGCAACCAGGCAGACAAGGGGGGCGGCGTGTACGTGACGGCCGGGGCCAAGTTCTATGACTGCGTTTTCCAGGACAACATGACGCTCGGAGACCTTTCCGCTGGCGCTCCGAACTGGTACATCAGCAGTGCCGCGACGGTGTTGTCGAACTGCTGGATGGAGGTCGCGGCGGAGAAGACGAAGTCCACTGACTGTCGGATCGGGCGCGTGGTGTTCGCCGACCCCGATAACGGCGACTGGTCACGTCCACCGTTCGCGTTCTATCGCTCGTCGAAAACACAGGTCGTCGGCAAGGAGACAATCTTCCGCGCCGTCGTGCGGGATGAGGTCGACGATGCGGTCACCTTCCGCTGGAAGGTCGGCGACGGTGAATGGTCCGATTATTCCGACGATCCTGAGTTTACCGTCGTCTTCAGTGAGGTGATGACGGTTGACGTGTCCGTGCAGGCGAAGGTCGGCGCGGACGAGCAGGCGTCTTGGACGACGTCCGTGCGCGTGGCGCCGGCGCGCATCGACGTTGCGGCGGGCGGCGACCTGGCGGCGGCTGTCGCGGCCGCCGAGGACGGCACGGAGATTCATGTCGCGGCGGACACGTACGTGCTGTCCGACGAACTCGTTATTGACAAGGGCATACGCCTGGTCGGCGACAATGGCTCGGCGGTGACGACAATCGACCGCAAGGCGACGAAATCCAATGCGACGAACTGGATCATCCGCCGGGCGGTCAGGATCAACCATCCGGACGCGTCCGTCGAGGGCTTTACCATCACGGGCGGATTCATCTACTCCAACATCACCTTTGAGAACGACGGCGCGGGCGCGGGCGTGCTGGTCGGTCCACGGGGCGGGACGCTGGCGTCCTGCCGCGTGACGGGGAACAATTCAGGCAGCGTGGCCTACGGAGGAACCCTCTATGGCGCAGGCGTCGGTGCCGTCGGCCCGAATTCGCTCGTGACCAACGTGACGGTCGACGGCAATGTCGCGCTGGGGTGGATTTCCCACGGCGGCGGCGTCTTTGCGGCGCATAACGCGCGGGTCGAGGACTGCGTCATTTCCGGAAACCAGGCGAATGGCAACAGTGAGTGCGTCGGCGGCGGCGTGGAGGCGAAGGACGCAACCCTCCGGCGGTGCAGGATTTCCGGCAATGCGGCCAAGAAGGGCGCCGGCGTGTCTGCCGTCAATGCGTCTGCCCGGATCGAGAACTGCCTGATCGTCGACAATACCGCCGTTGAGACGGGCGGCGGCGTCAATGCGTCCGCCGGCACGTTCGTCAACTGCACGGTTGTCGGCAATACGGCGGCAACGGGCGGCGGCGTTTATGGCTCGAGCGCCAATGTCAAGATCTGCAACGCGATCATTCAGGACAACTCGGCCGGCGCGGACGCGGAATGGTCGGGCGCCAACATGGTCTTCTCGAACGTGCTGACGTCCGCCAGCAGCGTGCCGGCGAAATCGTACGGCTGCGAGGGCCTTTATCCGACGCATGCGGTGTTTGCCGAGGACGGCGGCTACACCTACAAGAGCTCGAAGTCGCCGGGTGTGGATGTCGGCTGGAACGGGGCGATTCCCGACATCGAGTCGACTGTCGACCTGTCGCTCCAGCCACGCGTGTTCAAGGATGTCGTCGATCTCGGTTGCTACGAGTTCCGCACGTCCGGCGATACGCTGATCATCGATTTCCAGCCGAAGCACGCACGGTCGGGAAGTATGGTTACGTTTACGGCGGACGGCCAGTCCGCCTCGGGCGCGACACTCCTTTACCGCTGGCATTTCGGCGAGGAGACGACGGCGTGGAGCACTTCGGGCGAAACGGTCCATTCCTTCTCCGCGCCGGGTGTCTATGACATTCTGTGCGATATCCGCATCGACGGCGAGGAGGAGGTGCTCAAGACGGTCAGTGATACGATAACCGTCTCGCCGGACAACTTGTACGTCGTGAGCGCCGAAGAGCATCCGGATCATATTCCCGCAAACCCCTTTGCGTCCTGGGAAACGGCGGCAACAAATCTCTTCGATGCGCTTGATCTGGCTGTCGGGGGGTGCACGGTTAATGTCTCGAACGGCGTCTACAAGGTGACGAACTCGGTTGAGATCACCGAAAACATCACCTTTCGCGGCGTCAACGGAGCAGCCGTGACGGAAATCCGCCGCGTCGGGCTGGGGAAGGAGTCCTCGTATTTCAACGATGCGAACGTGAACGAGCGGGTGCTGCGCATCGACAATGCCGACGCAAAGGTCTGCGGCTTTACGATCAGCGGCGGACGCGTTTCGTCCGAAACGGTCGACATCGTCGACTCCTATCGCGGCGGTGGCGTACTGGTGGACACGAAGGGCGGGTGGCTTTACGACTGCGCCATCACTAACTGCTACCTTGGCCGCATCGCCAGCGGCGGCGGCGTGGCGATCATCGGCGCGGACGGCGTGGTCTCCAATTGCACGATCTCGTCCTGCCTGCCGCAGCTTGGCGTCTATTATTACTACGACTACGGCGTCGGCGCTTTTGTCAAGCAGGGCGTCCTGACGCACTGCACGTTCACGGGCTTTGACATGCGCAAGTGCGTCGGCCTGACATTCAACCGCGTGCCGGGGCTCCTTCTCCAGGTGACGGGCGGGCGGGTCAGCCATTGCGCGTTCATTGACAACAACTGCACGCCCGGCGGCAACATCGGATGGTTCTGCGCGGTTGATGTTTCCGGCGCGAACACAGTGGTGGACAACTGCCTGATTGCGCGAACAGTCCTGACGAAGGCGACGGAATCCGATTATGGCGGTGCCTTGCGCGTGACCTCCGGGACGGTTCTCAACTGCACGGTCGCGAACAATCAGTGCCCGCGTTCGGGCGGCGTGGTGGCGAGAGGCGGAGTGTTTCGCAATGTGCTGGCGAGCGGCAACACGCTGGAGGACGGCGAGACGGCGGTGGACTGGACTTGTTCCGGCAGCCCGTCCGCGACCTATTGCTGCAGTCCGTCCGGGCTCCCCGCCGGTGAAGGCAATGTCTCGGAAGCGGTTGCCTTCAGGCGAAATTACGTGCCCGCGTGGAATTCCGTCGCGATTGACGCGGGTTCCGTCGTTGGCTACGAACAGTATCTCGTCGGCGGCACGGACCTTCTTGGCAAGCGTCGCATTGTCTGCGGCAAGGTCGACATCGGCTGCTGCGAGAACCCGCAGAACGGGCTGATGCTGCTGGTGAAGTGAACGAGAAAGGAAATCGGATGAAAAGAGAAATGGTTCTGGCGGCGCTTGTGACCGCTGTTTCGATGACTGGCTTCGGACGGACGGCCGAGG
>CAYVKQ010000312.1:0-4062 GCA_964451945.1 uncultured Lentisphaerales bacterium | reverse complement strand
CACGGTCCGTCCCGCGATGACGCACCCGTTCGTTTCCCCGAGCCAGCCGGCAAAGACGTGCGATTCGTCGGGCGTAGCTGTCAGCGCAACAGACGTGCCGAGCCGCTGCCAGCCGCTGGTGGCGCCCGAGACGGCGCCGCCCGGCATAGCCGCCACGGCGAGCCACACGTTGGTGCGCCACTGCCAGGTCACCGTCGAATCGGTGTCCAGGGTGAAGGGACCGGTGTCGCACGCCGCGCCCGCGGGCGGCGCGCTGCCGGTGCCCGTCCAGCCGGTGCAGACGAACTGATGCGTGGCGTCACGCACTGGCGTGTTGGTCAGGACGGCGCGCACCGCCGTCTGCGCCGGATAGCGGTTGGTCTGAACCGCCTCGTCGGCGCCGTGCGCCGAGCGCACGGCGAGGGTGCGGAACGAACCGGGGTCGGCGACGGTGAGCGTGAACGCCCTCTCATAGGCGAGATCCCCGCGGTCGGTGACACGCACCCGGATGCTGAAGCGGTTCTGCGCCGCATAGGTGATAAACGTCGCGGTCTGCAGCTCGGTGCCGTTGATCCTGAAGGAGCCGTTGTCGGCGTCGCCGGTGCCGGCGACGAGCGCGTAGGAGAGAAACTCGACGGCGTCGGGGTCCGCCGCCCCGAACTCCCCCACCGTCGTGCCCCGCGGCCGCTGTTCGGGAACGGTGGTGGACGAAAGGGTGATGTCGGTGGGCGCCTCGTTGACGTCGTCGACCGTCACGGTGAGCGGTGCCTCGTACGCCAGCCCGCCTGGGTCGGTGCGCCGGACGCGGACGGAGTAGGCGGCCTTCGCCTCGTGGTCGAACGGCGCGGCCGTTTTCAGCGTGTCGCCGTCGATCGTGAAGGAAGCGTTGTCGGCGCCGCCGGCACCGGCCACCAGCGTGTAGGTATAGGTGGCGGCGGGATCGGCGTGCGGTCTGGCAAGGGTGCCGACGACCGTCCCCGCGGGCCGGTTCTCGGCGACGCGCTCCGGTTCGAGACTCGTGTCGGTCGGATCGCCGCCGGCCTGCCACTCCTGGAAGACCGAGGCACCGTCGCCGTCGGGATCGCTGAAATCGGCCGAGCCATCGTCGGGGAGCCCCCGCGCCACCAGCCAGGCGGCGGGGATCCGTTCCGCCACCCCCTCGCCCGTGCAGACGCCGGAGACGCTGCCGCCGCCTTCCAGTGTCGCAACCGCGGCACCGGAGTAGGGTGCGACGGCCGTCGGCGCGAATGTCACCGGCACCGCGACCGATCCGCCCGCGGCGACCACGCCGCTCCAGGCGCCGCCGAAGGCGGCCGGCAGGGCGAGCCCCGTCACGACGGCGGCGCGGTCGCCGGGGTTGCGCAGGCGCAGCGAACGGGTGGCGACGCTCCCGACCGTGACCGGACCGAAGGCAAGCGGCTCGACCGTCAGCGATACCGCGGCCATGACGCCCGTCCCCGAGCAGGCGACCGTCACCGCGCCCGTCACCGCTTCGGCGAGCACGGTCACTACGCCGGCGTAGGCGGAGGCCGCGGTCGGCGTGAAGGTGACGGAAACATCCTGTGCAGCGCCGGGGGCGATCGCCCCCCGCCAGCCGCCGGTGAAGCCCGAGGGGCAGAGGACGCCCTCGACCCGCACCTCGGCGTTGCCGTCGTTGTGCAGGCGGAGCGTGCGGACGGCGGAGCCGCCGACGGCGACCCCGTCGAACGCCAGGGAGCCGCTGGCGCGCATGCGGCGCACGGCCGGCGGCGCCAAAAGCTGGAAACGGGCCTCCGCCGACGAAGGCGGGACCTGAAGCGCGCGCGACTCCGGCTGGAAGAGGCGGGTGTCGTCCAGCGGGCGCACCGTATAGGCCGCGGCGGCCAGTCCTGAGAGGCTGAAATCGCCCTGCGCGCCGGTGAACAGATCGGCCACGAACGCCCCTTCCTCCGTGGTCACCTGCACGCGGACGCCGCCCACGCCGGCACCGGATGCGTCGGTGATCCGTCCCGCCAGCGCGTAGCCGTTGGCGGACGAATCGGGCAGGACGAAATCGGCGGTTTTGTCCGCACCCTCCAGAACCACGACCTGCGCCGGCGGCGAAAAGGCATAGCCGTCGGGGGGCGTCACGACAAAGGTGCCGGTGCCGAGAGACTCGAAGGCGTACGAGCCGTCCGACGCCGTCGTCGTCCATTCGGTCAACGGGCCGGTGAGGCGGACGACCACCCCGGCCACCGGGCTGCCGATCTCGGTGGCCAGCCGTCCGCTGATTCCGGGTGACTGCTGCCGCAGCGCGGCGACGCCGGACGGTGCGGCAGCGGAGCCGCCAGTGACCCGGTGCGACATGCCGCGGTAGAGGAGATTCAACATCTCCTGCCGCCACTGCGTCTTCATCAGCAGGCGCCACGCGGGGTACTCGACTCCCCACACGCCCTCGACCTGAAGCAACGAGATCAGGGTCCCCTGCGGATACAGGCCGATCTTCTTCGTGACATCGGTCATAAAGGCATTGAACGCGCTCTCGGACATGGCGAGATAATCGGCCTGGTTCGCCTCCATGCTGCTGTAGAGGTCCAGCAATTCGGTATAGGTTGCGGTTTTGCCGCTGATTTGCTCGATCGCCGTCATCAGGCCCAACGAGCGGCAGCGATCCAGCGAACGCACCCACCGCGGCTCGCCAGTGGCAACGATGATCTGATAGTAGAGGGTCGGGTCGTCGCCGGTGAGGTTTTGCGCGAGGCGATTCGGCGACACAAATGTCTTGCCGAGTTCCTGTTGGAAATCGGCCACGATCTCATCCGCACTGGCCGCCGCATAGTGCCCCACGATGGCGCGGTGCCAGTTCTCCATCTTGGTCATGTCGGCCAAATGTGCGTTCTGCGCGATCTCCAGCCGCCGCTCCAACATCAGCTCCTGCTCTCGGAAATCGTGCAATTGCCGCAGAATGCGGAGACGCTCGTTCTGTTTCCCCTCCGCCGTTCCCTGTTCGTTGATCTTCGCTTGAAGATAGGGAATGTCCACCATGTAGACGACAACAGGGTAGAGGTTGCCATTGACCATGTACATTTCAACCGTGTTGTAGACCCTGAATTCGGGTCGCTGGTGCAGGCGGTCGAACTGGGTCAGCGCCGCGATCACGAAACTGAGGCTGTTCTCGAAATTGAAGCGGAGCGACTCGTAGCGCTGCCATTCCCGATGCATCCACGCTTTGCGCTCCGCCAGACCCGCGGCGAACGCCTGTGCCGCGGGTTCCAGAAAGCGCTCGCTGATTTGCACATCGCCGGCGATGTCTTCCGTGACCCCGCCGGGGCTGGCAATGCAGGCGATCACATTTTCCATGTTCCGCAGGTTGTGTGCGTCAAACTGCTCCGTCGGCGTCCATGCGGCGGGTATGGGCACCTCGTTTTCAGCATCCCATGAGCCCATCCATGTCTTGTAGCCATCGAGACCGGCCGCGCGCGCCTGCAGGGCGTTGATCCGATTCAGGGCGCTGTCGAGGAACCGCCGCGCGTCTTCGCTTGCCTGAAGCAGTCTTCCAGCACAGGTGGACATTCGGTTGCGCAGAGGGGCATAGAGCGCGTCGTCCGCCCAGGGGGTCGCTGTCTTGAACGTATCGGTCAGTTCGGCATAGACGTCTGCGAACCGGGATTGCGTCTCGGGAAAATAGTCCCAGACGTGAAGCGGCATGAGCGCCGGCCACGCGGCGGCGTCGGCATACGCAGCCAAAAAATGGTTCCGCTCGTTTTGCAGTGCGATCTTCAGCGCCTTCGTATCGCTCATCAGTTGGTCATACAAGGCCATGCACTGCTGGTGCTTCGACCACCAGATGTCGTACGGCGACTCCCCCTCGCCGGCAATGGCGATGCTTTCCGGGGACGGCTTTGTCGCGACCTGCGCGTTGAGCGCCAAAGACTCCGCCTCGCCACGCTCCTGGCGCTCCTCGCGGATCCGCCGTTCCATCTCTCTGATCGTGTCCACGTAGCCCAACACGATGCTCCGCTTCGCCGTGGCATTGGCCGCGGCGAGGTCGGCCATCCGCTCGATCTCGCCCAGCATCGTCTCGATGCGCAGGATCAGATCGCCCGGCGTGGGCGGCTTGCTGCC
>CAYVKQ010000311.1:2263-4064 GCA_964451945.1 uncultured Lentisphaerales bacterium | reverse complement strand
CGCAGGCGGAGGAACGTGCCGTCCAGCAGGAGGTGCCGCCGCATCGCCCCGTCGGGGCCGAGCCGCGCCCATGCGAGCGGGCTGTCGGTCTCGAAGGGACTCTCCTGGTCAAGCGGCGTGCACAAGCTGGCCGAGAGCGCCACCACGTCGGTGACGCCGTTGGGCCACTCCAGCGCGAATCCCCGGCCCCGCCCCGCGGGGACGGAGCGCACGCGCGGCGGCGTCCGCCCCGCGGCGAGCGGCATCGCCAGGGTCGCGTAAAAGGTGGAATCCGATGGGTGGCGGAAAACCACCTGCGGCGCCGGGGCGAAGCCGCCGCCGGGGGCGCGTTCGGCGAACCAGCCGCGCAGCGGCTCGCGCGACCCCTCGTAGACGGCCATTTCGACCGAAGGCGGCGGCAGCACCATCCGCAGGTGGAAACCGGGCGCCTCGCCGCGCGTCGTCCAGCTCAGCGCCGCGGTGTCGTGCTCCCATCCCGCGACCGGCGCCAGCTGCCAGACGTGTTCGACCGTGTGGCCGCGGTCGCACATCATGCCGTCGAAGACCAGCAGGTATTCGCCGCGGATCCAGAGGACGATCCGCTCGTGGCGGCCGTGCGTCCCCTGGCCGAGGCCGTTCTGGAAGCCCCAGGTGTAGACCCCGCTCCAGTAGCCGCCCGGGTAGACGCCGTGGAGCAGCGCGGTGTCGTCGGTGATCACCGAGCGCGCCAGCCGCGCGTCGCCCAGGCCCTGGTTGAGCCCGTCCAGGTTCAGCGTGCTGTGCGCCGGGGTGGAGCGGCCGTACACCGCGAAGGGGTTGGACATCTCGTAGTCGAACGTGCCGGGGTCGGCCAGCCACAGCCTGCCGCCCGAACGGAAGACCAGCCCCAGCCGCGCCAGGTGGGCGTGCGCCCCGGAATAGACGCTGGCGTCGAAGGCGAGGAAGTCGGCGCCCGGCTCCCACGACGAGCGGAGGAACACCTGGCCGGCGTCGGGGTAGACGGCGTCGCGCGCGGGACGCCAGTCGGTGGCGGGATCCTTCCCCGTCAGCGCCGCGACCGCCGCGCGGGCGGTTTCCCAGGCCGCGGCGGGGTCGCGGTCGAGGCGCTCGGCGTGGGTGTCGTTGATCCCGCCCGGCAGCGTGTGCAGCGCGTAGTCGGTGGCGCGGAGCAGGCGCTCGGGCGGAAGCGTCAGCCCGGCCTCGGGGAAGTGGCGGGCGAGGCGGAGCAGATAGATAAAGGTATCCGCCATGTGCTGGTGGTAGCCCAGGGTCTGCTCGATGTAGGAGCCGTCGGGCATGAACTGGGTGCGGAAGGCCTGTTCCAGGTTGAGCCGGGAGAAGGCGACCATGGCGTCGGCGTCGGCGAGAAACGGGAGCCGCAGCGCGGCGTGGAGCAGCCCGTCGAGGCCGAAGATGCGGTGGTTGCCCCAGAGGCGCGAGGGGATGCCGCGCTTCCAGAGGATGTGCGCCTGCCGTTCGATCGAGGCGAGCATGCGGCCGATGAACGCGTCGTCCCAGGCCGGCTCGTCCAGGAAGGTCGCCAGGGCGCAGGCCCAGCCGCCCCAGCCGTGGGTGCCGAGGCGGATGCCGATGTCCATGCAGGTGTTGCCGCGGCTCTCGATTGCCTCGCAGTCGAAATGGGCGATCCAGTCGTCGATGTAGTCGCGCGCCGCCGCGGCGTAAGCGGTGTCGGGCGCCTGGCGGTAGGCGCGCATCAGCGGGCCGAGCAGGAAGAAGCGCCCCATCTGCGTCGGCCACTCCTGGTGGAGGAGGTGCCCGCCCGTCCAGTCGATGCCGCGCCGGCCCACGTCGATGAGCTGCT
>CAYVKQ010000311.1:0-2163 GCA_964451945.1 uncultured Lentisphaerales bacterium | reverse complement strand
TCTGGCAGGTTCGCTCGGGATCGCAGTTGACGGCGCCCATGGCTGGGTCCAATCCTCGAAGCGCAGAGATGGGATACTCTCGACAACAGTTTTGATGCGACGCATCCGGTCGCCGGTGGCCAGAACCAGATTGCGTTCGGATGCCTGTGCGGCAATCCAGATGTCGTTCTCCTGGACACCGAGCGCGTGCCCGGACAGCGGCTCAACCAACTGCTCGACACGTGCCTTCTTCCCACGTTCCGCCTTGGGCGCGTAGCGTTCGAACAGCGCGGCCTTGATCTCGGCGTACGCCTCGCCCGTTCTGCGGGTCACGAGCAAAGGCACGAACTGTGTGAGCAATGCGCGATCAGCGTCGCGCAGCCGATCCGGCGCACCAGACCGCCAACCGTACTCGATCTCGCCCCATGAGATCGACGACATGTAGAGCGGGATCGCTTCGCGCAGGGCGTTCAGACGCGCGATGACCCTTGCCAACAGGGGATCGCCTTCCGGTCTCGAAAGGAGGGACAGAACGCAGGTGTCGAGGAGGTACCCGTCGATGGTCATCCTATTCGTCCTCGCCAGAATGCAGTTCACCGGCACGTCGCAGTGCCTCTTTCATGTGCGGCGTCAGTTGCCGCGCGAAGTCGATCTTTCGGACTTCGCCCGCCGTGGAGCGCCGGAACTCCGGGCTCAGGTACTCATGCAGCGGAATGCATGGCCGGAACTCACGCGGGAAGTACTCCGTCTGTTCGAACGGCACCCCGGGCCGGCGGTGTCCGTTGAAGAGGTCGAGGATGGCGCGCTCGTCGCGCGGAGCAAGGTCGTAGAGTTTCAACACCTCGGCATCGACCAGCAGGCGCAGCCGCTTGAGCTCGTCGGCGGCCTGGGCCGCCAGCCCTGACGTGGCATCCGCTGCACGGGCCTTGCTGATATAGGTTTTCACGGTCCGCTCGACGGCACCGCAATCCTTGAGATTGCGGTGCAGCGGCAATGGAAGCGCTTCGTAGGTCTGGGTATGAAGATGCCTCTTCCCACAAAATCCGTGCATGAACGCGTTGCCGACAGGACTGGTTAGGATGGCCCAGAGGAACTCGATGCTGAGAGCCGTCATATCGCCTTTAGGGCGAACAGTGATCAACTGTGTGGTTGTTGGCCATCCATCCGGATCCCTCAGCGCCCAAACCTTCCACGGACCGCGGCTGGCGCTTGCCGCGTTGACGACCACCTGGGGCTTTCCCGTAGTGGTCGCCGTACCCCACCGGCGCACGTCGTCATCCGTGAAGACAAGACTTTCCGGCTTCGGCGCCTGATGGTGCAGGATCTTCGGTTCGACATAGCGCAGAACCTGGTAAGGCCGACCGCCGTTCGCGCCAAGGCATCCCTTTTTAAACTCGATCCCGCGCCCGATGTCCGCCAAATCGCCAAGTCTGGGATTGTCTGCCAGCGACTCCCATACATGTGCCAGCAGCGGTACGACAAGGGTGAAATGCGGCGGCCGCGCAATTCGGGCGACGTCGATCTTCTGTTCGTAACCGAAAGCGAAACGCTCTCGGAACGCCTCGACGCCATGCTCATCCACATAGGCATACCGGGTGGTGCAACGCGGACTTGCCTTCCGCCTACGAGCCAGCACAACGCACGTCTCCGCCTGCGAGAACGTGAAAAGCTTGTCCGGGAAATGCGCGATTTCGGTGATTTCGAATTCCGTGGCAAGTGTCTTGCGCAACGCCGCAGCGGATTTCAGAGTCAGGAAGCTGCGCGGCGCGACGAAACCGATAATTCCATTCTCGCGGATGAAGGGCAGTGTCCGGGCAAGCATCTCGGCATGCTTGACGAATTGGGCGCAGTTCCATGCCGCGCGTTCCTGCGGCGAGAATGCCTCGTATGGCGGATTGGTGAGAACCAACCCGGGGGCTGGAATCCCATGTTCCAATGGATTCGTCTGGAAAAGATCGCAGTGCTTCAACTGCCACCCGTCCTTGTTCGGCACGTCTGTCAGCGAAAGCGAGAGCCGGGCGATCTCCAGTGAGAAGGGATCAATATCCGCACCGTGGAGCATACGACGGACGTATTGCATGGTTTTGTCCGCGGGCTGATGCTCCTCGAAGGAGAATTGCTGCAACATTCGCAAGGCGGCGACGAGGAACGCTCCGTGGCCGCAGGCGGGCTCGTAGACGATTC
>CAYVKQ010000310.1:0-4072 GCA_964451945.1 uncultured Lentisphaerales bacterium | reverse complement strand
GAGCAGGCGCCGCGCCGCCACCACGTAGCGGAAATCGGTCAGAAAACGCGGACCGCCCCTGGCGTCCACCAGCAGCACGCCGGCGGACGAGGCGAAACCGGTGTAGTAGAGGCGCGCCACAGGCGTCCGGATCACGGCGCCGTCGAGCCGCATCCGCGCCAGCGTCCGCATCAGCCGCCCGCAGCGGGCGCGGCACTCGGCCTCCGAGAACGGGTGCGCGCGGGTCACGACTCCTCCGCCTGCGATTCGCTGTATTTCTGCAGCAGTTCGCGCTCGAAGGGCTTCAAGGGCCGGTGGATCGGCGCGAACCGGTAGCCGCGGACGCGCCACCACTTCCGGTTGCGGACCTGCCACAGCAAGATGCGCTCGCGCGCCTCCCCCATGGTTTGCGGCGCCAGGCGCGCCCAATGCTTGTACACGCCGGAGAGATCGATCCACTCGAGCCGCTGGCGGATCGCCCCCGGCAGCCAGCGCGTGCCGATCGCGGACTGGAAATCAAGCACGCGGGGCGTGCCGTCCAAATCCATCAGGATGTTGCCGCCGTTGCGCAGGTCGAGATGAACGACCCCCTTGGCGTGCATGCCCCGGACAGCCGCCTCCAGGCGTTCGAAGAAGGGGACGCCGGCATCGCCCGGCTTCATGCGGCGCAGCGGCCGGCCTTCGAAGAACGGTTCGGCGAACGCGTAGCGGTCCAGGTGGAACGCGCCGTCGCCGGTGGCGAACACGCCGTCGAGCGCCTTCACGATACGGTATTCGCGGGCGACCAGCCACACGCCGAAAACACAGCGGAAGAAGCGGGCGCGGCGGCTGAAGTCCTTCACCGCCCACGCGCCCCTCAGCGACACCCGCCACACGTCGGCGTTGCCCCACCGTCCCCGCTGGAGGCACAGCCGTTCGGCCTGTTCGAACTCTTCGCGCGTGAACGCCTGCATGCCGTCGCTACCCCTTTTTCGCGGCGCACGACGTCGCGGCACACGACGGACACCCGTGCTTGCAGGAGATATCCGTCCCCGTCCAGCAATACGTGCACAGCTTTTCGCGCGGCAGGCCGATCGCCTCGCAGAGGTCGTTGATGCGCTGATACCGCAGCGAAGTCAGCCCGATGCGCTGCTGGATGCGTGCGGTCATCTCCTGGTAGGGGGCGCCGTCGGGATCGGTATAGCGGCGCGCGTCGGCGGCGTCGCCCTCCAACTCGCGGATGATCCTGCGCGTGGCCAGGTCCATCTCGCCCTTGGAGCGGGAGAAGTTCAGGAAGGGGCAGCCGTACAGCAGCGGCGGGCAGGCGATCCGCATGTGGATCTCTCGCGCGCCGTCGTCGTAGAGCCGGTGCGCCTGGTCGCGGAGCTGGGTGCCGCGCACGATCGAATCGTCGCAGAAAATGATGCTTTTGCCGTGGATCAGGTCGGTGATGGGGATCAATTTCATGCTGGCGATTAGTTCGCGATCTTTCTGGACCGCCGGCATGAAGCTCCGCGGCCATGTCGGCGTGTACTTGACGAAGGGGCGGGCGTAGGGAATGCCGGCGGCACGGGCGTAGCCCAGCGCGTGGCCGACACCCGAATCGGGGACGCCGCCGACAATGTCGGCGCGGATCCCCGGGTCGTGCTTGGCCAGTTCCTCGCCGCAGCGGTAACGGACGACCTCGACATTCCGCCCCTCGTAGGAAGACGCCGGATAGCCGAAATAGACCCACAGAAACGCGCAGATCGCCATTTCGCCATCGGGCGGCCGGCAGACCTCGAACCCGTCCCCCGTCAGGCGAACGATCTCCCCAGGGCCCATGCCCCGCACCGACGCATAGCCCAGATTCGGCAGGCTGCACGACTCCAGCGCGAACGCGCGCGCATCGGCTTTCTCCCCGAGTACGATGGGCGTGCGGCCGTAGCGGTCGCGGGCCGCGTACAGGGTGCCGTCCTCCTTCAGCAGCAGGATCGAACACGAACCGCGGACGCGCTCCTGGGCATAGCGGATCCCCTCCACGAACGAGTCCTGCATGCCGATCAGCATCGCCACGAGCTCGGTCGGATTGACGCCGGTGCGGCTCATCTCGGAGAACTGCACCCGGTGCCTGGCGTAGAGTTCGTCGACCAACTCCTGGAGGTTGGCCACGCGGCCCACCGTCACGATGGCGAACGTGCCGAGGTGCGAGGCGATGATCAGCGGCTGGTCCTCGAAGTCGCTGATCACGCCAATGCCCGCATGCCCGTGGAAACGCGCGATGTCATTTTCAAACTTGGACCGGAACTGCGCCGTGCGGATATCGTGGATCACGCGTGTGAAGCCGTTCTCCCCCAGCACAGCCAAGCCGCCGCGCATGGTCCCCAGATGCGAATGGTAGTCGGTCCCGTAATAAAGATCGGTGACACAGTCCGCTTTTGCCGCAACGCCAAAAAACCCGCCCATAGCTACTCCTTCCTCCCCGGCTCAATGAATTTCCACCGACGCCTTCTCCCGCAGCTCGGCCACGTAGGCGGCGACCGCCTCGCCCCGCGCGGCGTGGCGCAGAAAATCGCGGACCGATTCGCGCACGTCGTCGAATTCGGCCTCGGCGGCCTTTTCCTCGTCGTTCTTGTAGATCACGTGGAAACCGAACGGCGATTCGATCACCTCGCTTAGCTCGCCGACCTTCAGCGCGAAGACCGCCTCGTCGAAGGCGGGAACCATCATGCCGCGGCTGAACCACCCCAGGCTTCCCGCGGCCGCCTTGCCGCTGGGGCAGTCCGAGTGCGCCGCCGCCTCTTCGCCGAAGTCGCCGCCCGCCGCCACGCGCGCGCGGATCTGGTTGATCTTGCCGATGGCGTCGAACTTCGCCTGCGGACTTTCGTTCCGCGGTTTGACCAGGATGTGCTGCGCCTGCACCCGCGCCTCGCGCTTGTACTCGTCCTTGTGCGCCTCGAAATGCCGGCGGATCTCCTCCTCCCGGGGATCGGCAACGCCCTCGGTGATCCTGGCGATCAGCTTGTCGACCCGCAGGCCATTCTTAAGCTGCGCCCGGAAAGCCGGTTCATCGAGCCCCTGCTTCTTCAGCATCTCCTTGAGCTTGGAGGGATCGCCGACCTGCTCCGCCATCTCCTGCACCTTCTCGTCGACGTCGGCATCGGTCACCACCAGGTCGAGTCTGGACGCCTGGTCAAAGAGGAGTCTCGCGCCGATCGCCTGTTCCACGGCCCGCTGCCGCAGCAGCGGCGCCTGCGCCCGCACCTGCTCCTCGGGCATGTGCTCGGAGTAGAACCGGACCAGACGGCTGAATTCGTATTCGATCGCCTGTGGCGGAATCGTCCGTCCGTCCACCTTCACCGCCGGAATCTTCTGCTGGGTTGTCATGGAGGTGCAGTATAGCGCATTTCCCGGATACCGCCCATGTTCTTGTTTGCTAGGGGCATGGCGGGCGGGCCTGTGGCGGCTACAAGCCGATCAGGCGCCGGAAACCGGCCACCCGGTGGAACGTGATCTGGTTCGCGTTGTGGGGGCTGTGCGCGCCATCGGTGGCCGTGCGCACGAGCGCCACGATGTCCTCCCCGTCGAAAACCCAGTCGGCGTACTGAAACCCCGTGCGGCGCATTGCCTCCTCTTCCGGCAGTCCGGAATCGTCCTCGATCACCATTGCGCGGCGCGTCCAGGTGATCAGGTCGTCCGAGTCGCACAGGGAGAGCCGGTGGCGCGGCGACAGGTTGCGCTCCTGCACGAACCGGCGCACCCCGGGCGTGTCGTCAACGGCATTGCTGAGGGTCACGTAGCGTCCCGACCGCGGATCGCGCCGGATCGTGAACTTGCTCAGCCCGCCCGGCAGCTCGATCCAGCGGAGAAAGTGCTGCGTGCCGCCGTCGTCCGCGACGCCAAGGATGACGGCCTTGTTGGGCAGCGGCGCGGAATGGAGGCGCAGGATGTTCCACAGCTCGCCCGAAGGCGCCGCCACCACGTTTCCCTCCAGCACGCCCGGGGAGGTCAACGCGCCCCACTCCGCCGGCACCCAGTCGCGGCAGAAGCGCGTCTTGCCGCTCATCCGCCAGTTTGCCGCATCGAGCAGGTCGCCGCCGAGGCGCGCCGAAACGACGCAACTCTGGAAGCCCGT
>CAYVKQ010000309.1:0-4088 GCA_964451945.1 uncultured Lentisphaerales bacterium | reverse complement strand
GCCCATAGCTCAGTCGGTCAGAGCGGAGGACTCATAATCCTTTGGTCGCAGGTTCAAGTCCTGCTGGGCCCACCATCCAGACTGGACGCCCCGCAGCGGACACGGTAAAATTTTGGCTTTCATCTGCTTGACGGCTGGGGTAGTGGCATACGGAGGGCTTCATGGCGTTGAAGATCGGGTTTGTCGGGTGGCGGGGCATGGTCGGTTCGGTCCTCATGGAGAGGATGCGGGAAGAGGGCGATTTCAAGGGCTTCGCACCGCTGTTCTACTCGACGTCGCAGCAGGGCCGGCCCGGCCCCGACGTCGGCACCGGCGCGGCGCCGCTGCTGGACGCCCACGACCTGCGCGCACTCGCCGCCGCCGACGTTCTCGTCACCTGCCAGGGCGGCGACTACACCACCGCAGTCTACGCCGATCTTCGCAAATCGGGCTGGAACGGCTACTGGATCGACGCCGCCTCGACCCTGCGCATGGCGCCGGAGGCGGTGATCGTCCTCGACCCCGTCAACCGCGCGGTGATCGACCGTTCGCTCGCGGCGGGCGGACGCCTCTTCGTCGGCGGCAACTGCACCGTGAGCCTGATGCTCCTGGCGGTCCACGGCCTGTTCGAGGCGGGGTTGGTCGAATGGGTTTCGACGATGACCTACCAGAGCGCTTCGGGCGCCGGCGCCAAAAACATGCGCGAACTGCTGCTGCAGATGCGGCAGGTCGCCGCCGCGCCCGGCGCGCTGCTCGACAACCCGGCGGAGGCCATCCTCGACATCGACCGCCGGGTCACCGCCGCGCTGCGCGACCCCTCCCTGCCGACCGCCGCCTTCGGCGCGCCGCTCGCCGCCAGCCTGATTCCGTGGATCGACAAGGCGGTCGCCGATGGCCAGACGCGCGAAGAGTGGAAGGGGTGCGTCGAGTGCAACAAGATCCTGGGCACCGGACAGACGATCCCCGTCGACGGCATCTGCGTGCGCGTCGGCGCGATGCGCTGCCACAGCCAGGGGCTCACCATCAAGCTGAAGCACGACCTCGCCATCGAGCACGTCGCGTCGCTGCTGGCCGGGGCCAACCCGTGGGTCCGCGTCATCCCGAACGACAAGTCCGCCACGCTGACGGATCTCACTCCCGCCGCCGTCTCCGGCACGCTGACCGTCCCCGTCGGCCGCCTGCACAAGATGCGGATGGGACCCGAGTACATCGCCGCGTTCACGGTCGGCGACCAGCTGCTGTGGGGCGCGGCCGAACCGATCCGCCGCATGGTGAAGATCGCGCGGGAACACCTGGGGCAATGATGCGTTTCTGGCTGACCTATCTGCTGACCGCCGCGGCGGGGACGGCGCTCATCCATTGGGGCTCACCGTCGCTCGCCGCGCATGCCGATACCGTCCGGCGCCTGGCCGGTAAACCGCCGCGCGCGGCGGTGGCGGCCCCGCGGGCGGCGGTGGCGGCCCCGCGGGCGCCGACGCCGGCGGCTGCCCTTCCGGTTGTTCGGATGCCGGAGGACGTCGCGGCGCAGGCGCAGGCCCCACAGCCGGTGCCCCCCGCAGCCGAGCCGGAGACCGAGCCGCCGCCTCCCGCAGCCGAGGCGGCCGCGGAGACTTCAGCCGCCGCGCCGCAAGCCGTCGGCGCGCCGCCGCTCTACACCCCGCCGCCCCCCGACCCCGCTGCCGCGTCGTGGGGGGTGGTCCTGCACCGGGCGCCGCACAGCGGCGTTAAGGGCAACCCCCTCGGTCCCCTTCCGGTCGGCACGGTGGTCGAGATCCAGGAACTCCTGCCGACAGCCGAAGGCGACATGGCCGTGTGCGTCATCGACGACGGCGGCCAGTGGAAGGGCCCCGTGATGATCGGTCTCAACCATCTGGTCCGCTTTGAAGGCCCCCTCACCGATGCGCCGCCCGAGGCGGTCGATCTTCTCTACCGCTACTACCGGCTGAGGGAGCGGATCGATGCACGCCGCGAAGCACACCGGCAGCGGACAGCGTCGGCCAATCCCCACGCGGCCGCCCACGCGCGCGCCGTCGCCGACCAGCGGGCCTTTGACGAGCGGGTGCGCCGCCTCACCGCCCAGCGCGACGCCGCCAGCGGCCCCAGGCGGTCGCAACTGATCGACCAGCTCCACGGCATGCAGGCGGAGGGAACCCGTCTGCGGCTGAACGTAGAGGAGGCCAGAGCCAAGCGCGACGCGTGGGCCAGGGAGAATCCGCAGCCGGCGAACGGCCCCGGCGACCCCGAGCTGGAGGGGTGGATCGAGGAGCTCCGCCGGCTCGAACCCGAAGTGAAACGCTATGTGCCCTGAGACAACAGGGAAGCCACCCGTCACCGTCGCCATCGTCGGCCTGGGTCTCGTCGGCGGTTCCGTCGCCCGCGACCTCGCCCGCAGCGGCCTGGCGGAGACGCGGATCGGCGTCGAAGCCGACAGCGCCCACCGCCGCGCCGCCCTGCAGCTCGGCCTGGTCGACCGCGCGCTTCCGCTCGAAGAGGCGGTCGCCGTCGCCGACTGGATCGTCCTCGCCGTGCCGGTCGACGCCATCGTCCGCCTGCTGCCGCGGATCCTGGACGCGGTCACCGCGCGGCAGACGGTCGTCGACATGGGCTCAACCAAACAGGCGGTGGTCGCCGCGGTCAGGGACCACCCCAACCGCGCGCGCTTTGTGGCGGCGCACCCCATGGCCGGAACGGAGAAATCGGGTCCGGCGGCCGCGATGGAGGGGCTCTTCGACGGCCGCATCGCCATTCTGTGCGACACGGAGGCGAGTGCGCCCGATGCCGTCGCGGCGGCGGAGCGGCTCTTCACGGTGGGGCTCGGCATGAGCCTCGTCACCATGGACGCCGCGCGGCACGACCTGCACGCCGCCTACGTCTCGCACCTTTCGCACGTCATCTCCTACGCGCTGGCGCTGACGACCCTGGACAAGGAGCGCGACGAGGAGGCGCTCTTCTCGCTGGCCGGCGGCGGTTTCGCCTCCACGGTGCGCCTGGCCAAGAGCGACGCCGCGATGTGGGAGCCGATTTTCAGGCAGAACCGCATCCCGCTGCTCAAGGCGATCGAGGCCTACCGGCAGCATCTCGACGCGCTGGCCGGGGCGATCACCGACGACGACCCCGAGCGGATCCGCGCCCTCATCCGCGAGGCCAACCGCATCCGCGCGATCCTGCCGTAGCGGCGCCGCTACGCCTGTGCCGAACGCCACCAGGCGTAGTGCTTGCCGAGCAGGTCTTCCTTCGACGGCACCGGGTAATAGGCCAGATCCCGCCCCTTGCCGAAGTAGAGGCCCGTGCGGAGCGTGCGATAGGGGAAGATGACCGAGGCGTTGCGGTTGACCATCTTGGTGGCGAGGTTGCTGGTCTGGACATCCAGCAGGCACTGGCGCAGATGGTCGATGCTGCCGTAGGGCAACCCACCCGCGTCGCCGTGCTCGGGATCGGTCGCCAGCGCGTCCAGCGCGAGGTCCGCGAAGCAGAGCGCCGGCAGCGAGATAAGCACGTCGGGCCGGTTGGTCATGTAGTCGTAGAAGGCGGCCGGCCCCTTGCTGCTGGCGACCATCGGGTTGACGGGGCAGATCTCCTGGTACAGGTGCAGTCCCACCGCGCCGTTGGCCGGCGGCGCCGCCTTCTCGAGGCCCGCGACGCGCCCGTCGCTCGTCGCCAGGTAGAGCGGCCCCAGCGCCGAAACCGGTAGATGCTCGACCACGCGGTAGATGGAGACGTAGAGCGAGTGCTTGGGATCGCCGTTCGCATGAGGAACGCACCGTTTCATCCCCTCGTCAATCCGGAAGAAGGGATCGCGGAAGGCGGGGTCGACTTCGAAGAACATCGCCTGGCCTTTCGATTTTTTTCTGGTCCCGACGGCATAGTAGGCGCCGAACTCCTCGGGCGCCAGCATCGAGACCAGCAATGCTTCGGGAACCAACGAGGCATACAGATGAAGTTCCATGACGCACCTCCCTTGAAGTTGCCGTGATTATACCGCCACGGCCCCGCGGCGGCAACATCTTTCTGCGCGCCTCAGAATCTCGCGATCGTGAGCGCGGCGATGACCGGAGCGAACAGGGAACTGACCAGCGACATCACGGTGATCAGGGTGTTGATCGAGGGGC
>CAYVKQ010000308.1:0-4111 GCA_964451945.1 uncultured Lentisphaerales bacterium | reverse complement strand
CGCATCGATATGAGCGAGTACATGGAGAAGCACACGGTCTCGCGGCTCGTGGGCGCTCCTCCCGGCTACATCGGCTACGAGGAGGGCGGACAGCTCACCGAGGCGGTGCGGCGCAAGCCCTACAGCGTGGTGCTGCTCGACGAGGTGGAGAAGGCCCACCCCGACGTCTTCAACATCCTGCTGCAGGTGCTCGACGACGGCCGGCTGACCGACGGCCACGGCCGCACCGTCAGCTTCAAGAACACGATCATCATCATGACCAGCAACGTCGGCTCGCCGGTGCTGATGGAGGGGGTTGACGCCAAGGGCGAGATCACCGAGGGGGCGCGCCGTGCGGTCATGGACGAACTCAAGCGGTCGTTCCGCCCCGAGTTCCTCAACCGGCTCGACGAGGTAGTGCTCTTCCGCCCGCTGCGGATGCCGCAGATCGAGGCGATCGTGCGGCTGCAGCTCGACGACCTGCGGACGCGCCTCGCGGAGCAGGATATCGCGCTGGAGGCGGACGACGCGGCGGTGGCCTGGGTGGCCCGGAACGGCTTCGACCCGGTCTACGGCGCCCGTCCGGTCAAGCGGGCGATCCAGCGCGAGATCGAGACGCCGGTCGCGCGCCGCATCGTCGGCGGCGACTTCCCGCCGGGCACCACCGTGCGCCTCACCGTCGACGCCGACAAACTGCGCATCTCGTGAGAGGCGCTGCCGGCTGCCGCTGGCGGTGTGGCGCCGTCTCCCGCCGAGGTTTTGCAGGCGCCAGAAGTCAGGGTTCAGGATGCCAGGGGTCAGGCTGAAAACACCTCCTGAACCCTGAACCCTGAACCCTCAAGCCTCTTTGCGGCGCCGGGCGCCGGGGGTCACCGCTCCAGGAAGGCCGCAACTTGGGCGGCGAGCGCCTCCTGGCCGGCGGAGGCGAAATGGACGCCGTCGGGCGAGATGAGTTCGGGATGGTCGATGACGCGGCTGAACAGGTCGTTGACCGGGATGCCGCGGCGGGCGGCGAGGCCGGCCGCGAGGCGGTTGCGCTCGCGGACACGGCCGGTCTTGGCCGCGTCCAGCACGCCGGTGTTGTTCTTCTCCCATACCGGCGTGGTCGAGGCCCAGATCAGCCGGCCTTGCGGCACCTTCTTCCGGAGGAAGTCAAAGGCATCGGCAAGTCCCGCCGCATAGGCCGTCTCGTCGTAGTCCCAGCCGTGGAGCCCGTTGTTGAAGTGCACCACGGCAAAGGGGAGCTCGTCCAGCAGCAGCGCCATTTCCCGTTTGAGCTGGGGGTCGCAGGCGCAGCGGGAGGTCGTGATCCGGGCGCAGCGGTAACGGCCGTCGAGCAACCGCGCGACGCCGTCATAGTACGATTGCGTGATCGAGTCGCCGACCAGCAGCAGCCGGGGAGCCCCAGCCTCCTGGTCGCAGGCCGTGGCCCAGATGTTGCACCATTCGATCACTTCGAGGGGTTTCATAAGCTCTCCTTTGCGATGGCCGTCATCATCGTACATTTGCGGATGTGGGTCAATCATCCAGCAGCAACGCAGCAACTCCAATGGCTGATTTCCGGTTGACGCCCAAGGGTGCCGCCAGCATACTTGTCTACACATCAGAGAATCGCTCGTATCACCTTACACCTTCGCCGGAAGGTTCGCCATGCCCCATCCTGCATGGGTCGCCGGCCGGCCAGACCGAAAGGAAGAGGACGCTATGGCAAGTGGAAAGCGTTTCATCTGTGGGTTGGCCGTGTCGGCGCTGGCGGTGCTTGGGCCGCATGCCGTGGGAGCCACCGAAACAGTGATCTCCTTCCCGGGCAACATCGGGTATGTGGACCTCGGCACGCCCGGGGCGCTCTATCTCGGCACCAACGCGCCGTTCACCTTCGAGGGGTGGGTCTACCTCGACGCGGTCGACAGCCGCGACGTCCTCTTCAGCAAAAACAACGGCCGCGCCGACAGCCCCTACTCCCTGCTGCTCGGCTTCATCGACAGCGGGAGCATGGCGGTATATCCCGGAACAGGATCGTGGCTGAAGCCGAGTCCCGCGGCGATGATCGCGATCAAGCGGTGGTACCACTTCGCCTTCAGCTCCGACGGCACCAACGTCTCCTACTACCTGGACGGCCTCTGCAAAGGCGCCTCGACACTGAGTTTCAAAGACGATCCCGCGCACACGATCAAGCTGGGGGGCTACAACAACAGCGGTTCCGACTTCAAAGGCCGCATGAGCGACGTGCGCCTCTGGAACTACGGCCGCGGCGCCGAAGAGATCGCCGCCGACATGGGGCGGCGCCTGATCGGGACGGAAACGGGGTTGCTGGGCTATTGGCGGCTCGATGAGGGGGTCGGCAGCAATGCGACGGACCGGACGGCTGGCGGCAGCGACGGCGGCATCACCAACGGCACGTGGTCCGTTGCGGCCGATCTCGTCCTGCTGCTTTCGGACGACACCCTGACCGTCACGGCGTCACCGGGGGAATACGACGTTCCCGAGCCCCCGTACGGCATCACCAACGACGTGCCGCCCGGGACCGGCTTCACCTGTTCGGCGCCGGCGATCGCCGCGCTGGACACCGGCCTGCGGGGGGTCTGCGCCGGTTACGCCCTTTATACGAATGACGTGTTCGCCGCCACGGACACCACCAACGCCTTCTCCTACACGCAGACCGTGCGCGGCACGCTGGTCTGGCAGTGGCAGCGGCAGTGGGAATTGACGTTTCTCGCCGGCGCGGGCGGGTCGGTCAACCACGGCGGCGGCTGGTACGACGAGGGGTCCGCGGCCACCGTCACCGCCCAGCCCGCGGCGGGCTACCGCTTCCACTACTGGAGCGGCGACGTGCCCGAAGGGGAGGCGTTGAACGCGACCGCCACGGTCCCCGCCACGCAGGCGCGCGCCATGCAGGCGAATTTCATCGCCGAAGGGACCGGCGGCGAAAAAATCTACAGCGGCCCGGTCGGCGGTCTGTGGCACGAGGCGTCCAACTGGACGCCGCCGGGCGTGCCGGGGATCGGCGACAGCGTGGTGATCACCAACGCCGGGGGCCGGGTTATTCTCAACGCGCTCACGGCGCCTCTTGCCGCGTGCGTCGTCTCCAACACGGCGACGCTCCTCTTCACCAACTGGACCACGGCGCTGCTCGCCGACGAGGTGGTGATCGGGGACAAGGCGGTCGTCACCTGCGCCGGACCTTTCGCCAATCCGCCGGCAATGCCCAGCCGCGTCTGGATCGCCTGCTCGAACCTGACCGTCACCGGCAAAGCCAGAATCGATGTCGACGCCAAGGGATTTCTCGGCGGCAACGGTCCCGGCACCGGCGTGGTCGCCTACGCCGGCGGCAGCTATGGCGGCCGTACCGGTTACGGCGCCGGCGAGACCTACGGCGCAGCGGCGGCGCCGGCCGACCCCGGCAGCGGCGGGCGCAGCGCCACGGGCGGCACGTGCGCGGGAGGCGGCGCGGTGCGTCTTGCGGCGACGGGCCTCGTCACTGTTGACGGTGTGATCACGGCCAACGGTGCCAACGGCGCATATAGTCACGGGTGCGGCTCGGGCGGGGCGGTCTATATCGACTGTGCGCAATTCGCCGGAACGGGCGGCAAAATCAGCGCGAATGGCGGCTTCTACAACGGCACCTACAGCGGCGGTGGCGGCGGCGGGCGCGTCGCCGTGGTCTACGATCCCGCGGCGCAACAGGCTCTGCCGGTCCCGGATGTCGCCTTCGAGGCAGGCGGCGGACAGGCGACCTGGGGCTACGGCGATCTCGGGACGCTCTATTTCCCCGACAGCCGGTGGTTGCGCTCGCCTTTGGTGCACAAGGGACAGTGGCTGGCGCCTGAGCTGAGCGGATGGGAACTAGACACGCTGCTGGTCAGCAACGGCTGGGTCCGCTTCCCCGCGGCGGGATTCCAATTGACGGTGACGAACGACGCGGTGATGACGGGCAGCGATCCGCTGCAGTTCGGCCTGCAGCTTCGCGGCGGTCGTCTGGATTGCGGCGGGAGCCTGGCGCTCCGGCGCAGCGGACTGACGCTCTTCGACGCCGACGGCGCGCCCTCCGCGCTGACGGTTGGCGGCGATCTGGTACTGACGAACGCGGGGGGCGCGACCTCCGGCGGCCACCTGAGCGTCTACGCCGCGGCGA
>CAYVKQ010000307.1:0-4116 GCA_964451945.1 uncultured Lentisphaerales bacterium | reverse complement strand
AGCCAGCCGGTCGCACGGGCGAGGAGCCCGACGTAGCGGACGAAGTCCGGCCACGAGACATCGGCCGGGACGCCGTGGTCGCAGCCCGGGATGTAGCCGCCGTCCTCGATGACCGGGCGGAGCCGCGCGATCTCCTCTTCGATGGCCCTGCCGCCCTTGGCCATCGCCCGTTTGTCCACGCCGCCGCGGTAGGCCATGTCGCGGCCGAACGTCTTGCGGAAGGCTACGATGTCGTTGTGCGCGGCGACCTCGACCGGGTCGCAGACGTTGATGCCCGCCTCGATCCACAGAGGGATCAGGTCGCCGATGTAGCCGTCGGAGTCGCAGGCGTAAAACGGTATGCCCGCGCCACGGACGATCTCCCCCCAGCGCGTCCACACCGGCAGCAGGAATTCGCGGCACATCCCGGGGCCGATCATCGGGTGGGCCTTGTAGGCCATGTCTTCCGAGAGATGGACGCTGTCGGGTTTGACCAGGGCGATGGCGCGGGTCAGGAGGCGGGCGATGTAGTCGCACCAGAAGTCGAGCATGTCGCGCACCAGATCGGGGTCGTCGTAAAACGCGGTGCAGAGGTTCTCGAAACCGAGCCATTCGCGCAGTTGCCAGAACGGGCCGGAGAAGTGGTACTCGATGAAGCAGGGGCGGTCGGGACCGTCGGCGGCGACGGCAGCCGCCGCTGCAGGGTCGATGCGCGACGGGTCGTCGGCGTTGTACCGGGCCTTCAGCGCCCGCCAGTCGTCCCGGGTCTCGACCGGGCAGCGGATCCAGCGGCGGGTGACGAAGTCGATGGCGTTCCGCAGGTAGACCGGTGAAAATTGTTTGCCGATCTCGCAGATGTTGCCCTTCCAGTCCTGGACGATGCGGCTCTCGGGACGCTCCTCCAGGATTTTCTCCTCGAACTGTGGGATCATCCGTTCATCGACGTGGAGCCCTTTGCCGCGCTCCGGCCAGGGGAGCGTCCCTCCCGCGAGGCGGTAGGCGGCCTGGGGGATGTCGGCGACGCCGGCCGGCAGCCCCTCGGCGCGCCAGCGGGCATGGGTCGACTCGCGCCCGTGTCCCGGTTCGAGCGGAATCCGGTCGGGGGCGCCGAAGGCAAGCGTCGCTAGCGTCCGCCGGCGTGGCGTCATCGTGCTTTCCTAGAGCGGAATCTCGGTTTCAGCGCGCGTCTGCAGATCCTTCAGGCGGGCGTGGCCGCGGGCCACGTCGTCCGGGCCGATGAACACGGCGAAGGCCGCGGCGCCATTGCCGACGCGGGAGAAAAAGGCCTTGGGCTTCTGCGGGCTCAAGGCCAGGTCGACCGCTTTTCCCTCGCGGCGCAGGCGGGCGGCCAGGCCGGTGGCGGCGTCGCGTTGTTCGGCGAACATGTAGCCGACGGCGACGCCGGCGGGCGCGGTTGCGGCCGCGTCCCCGCAGCAGTCCTTCAGCACCTCGACGACGACCACGTCGCCGAAGCCCATGCCGACGGCGGGCGTCGGGGCGCCGCCGATGGTGGTCAGCAGGGAGTCGTAGCGGCCGCCGCCGAAGATTGCGCGGAACTTGCCGGCCGTGTCGAAGGCCTCGAAGACGATGCCCGTGTAGTAGGCGAGGCCGCGGATGACGCCGATGTCGAAGACCAGGCGGTCGCCGATGCCGTATACGGCGGCCAGGCGGAAGAGCTCGCGCAGGTCGGCCAGCGCCGCGGAACCGGCGCCGACGATCGCCTCCGCCTGGTCGAGCGTGCGGATCGCCAACAGGTCGAAGGTCTTGGCCGCCGCCGCGGGATCGAGACCCGCCGCGCGCAGCAGAGCTTCGATCTCCGCATCGGGCAGCTTGCCGCGCTTGTCGAGCGCGAGGAAAACGGCGGCGTGCTGGTCCGGAGCGATTCCCAGGCGGGCGAGCAGCTCGGCCAGCAGGGCGCGGTTGTTGACGCGGATGCGGTAGGCGGCGTCCGGAAGCCCCATCGCCGCCAGCGCGTCCGCGGCGGCGGCCAGGATCTCGGCCTCGGCGCTCACCGCCGCTTCGCCGACGATGTCGAGGTTCCACTGGTAGTGCTCGCGCTTGCGTCCGCGCGTCATCCGCTCGTAGCGGAAGCACTGGGCGATGGCGAACCATTTGAGCGGAAACTGCAGCTGCCCCTGGCGGGCGGCGATCATGCGGGCGAGGGTGGGGGTCATCTCGGGGCGCAGCGCCAGCTTGCGCCCCGATTTGTCCTCGAAGGTGTAGATTTGTTCCGAGACTTCCTCGCCCGCCTTGCGTTCGAGGAGCTCCAGCGATTCGACCACGCTGGCGTCGTAGGGGGCGAACCCCGCGCGGACGGCGGCCGCGCGCCAGGCGTCGAAGACGCGGTTGCGCCAGGCCATGTCCTCGGGATAGAAATCGCGCATGCCGCGGGGCGGCTCGAAAGAGATTGCTGCATGAGACATGGGTTGGCCTAGCGCTTTCTGGCGGTGATCAGCTTCATCCGTTTGCCGGGCTTGAACTTGACGACTGTCCGTTCGGGGATGACCACGACATGATCGGGTTTGTGGGGGTTGCGGCCGACGCGCGCCTTGCGCGTGGCGATCTCGAAGACGCCGAAATCGCGGAACTCGACGTGTTTGCCGGCGAGCAGGGCGTCCGTGATGCCATCGAGCGCGCGCTGGATGACCTCGTACACCTCCTGCTGCGTCAGATCCATCTCCTTGGCGATCTCCACAACCAAGGCGCGTTTCGTCAACGCGTTCCCGCTCTCCAGCGGTTCACGGTTGAATGTCTGGTTTCTTGAACGGCTCATGGCGCTCCTTCGCTAGGTGTAACGGTCGTTGCCTGCGGGGAAATGGGGCTGAGGGCACCCTGCGCTTCCGTCACGGCGCCGCGGATGCGGGCGGCCGCGTCGGCAAGCGGGACCAGTTCGGACTCCTTGGATGCGCGTCGCTTCAGCTCCACGCACCCTTTCGCGAGCGCTTTGGCGCCGACGACGACGCGGAAGGGAAAGCCGATCAGGTCGGCGTCCTTGAATTTCACGCCCGGGCGCTCTTCGCGGTCGTCGACCAGCACGTCGACGCCGGACGCTTCGAGCTGCTTCTCCAGGGCGGCGACCGCTTCTCCGACGGCGGGATCGTTCGGGTCGAGCGAAAGCAGGCCGACGGTGTACGGGGCGACGGTGGCAGGCCAGACGATCCCCTGCGCGTCGTGGCACTGCTCGATCACCGCCTGCAGGGTGCGCGTCACGCCGATGCCGTAGCAGCCCATGACCAAGGTCTCGGCCTTGCCCGATTCGCCGAGGTAGCGCGCGCCCAGCGCCTCGGTGTATTTGGTCCCCAGCTTGAACACGTGGCCCACCTCGATGCCGCGCATCTGGCGCAGCGGCTGGCCGCAGCGCGGACAGGTGTCGCCGGCGCACACCACCGCGAGGTCGCCGTAGGCGGCGACGCGGGCGTCGCGGTCCAGGGAGACGTGGAGCAGATGGGTGTCGGCGGTGTTGGCGCCGGTCGCACGGTCGGTGGCGTGGCGGAGCGACTGGTCGGCATAGACCGGGATGTCGAGGCCGACCGGTCCGGCGAAGCCCACGGGGGCGCGCGTCACACGCGCGACGGTCGCATCGTCGGCGATCTCCAGCGCCTTGGCGCCGAGCATCCGCTTGAACTTGGTCTCGTTGATCTCGCGGTCGCCGGGGACCAGGACAGCCACGGGGTTCTGGTCGGCGAGGTAGATCACCGTCTTGATCAGGCGGTCCGCGGGCAGTTTCAGGAACGCCGAAACGGCTGCGATCGTCCGCACCCCGGGCGTGGCGACGGGAGCGGCGGCGGGGGAGTCGGCAGCGGCGGACGGCGCGGCGACGGCCCGCTCGGCCTTCTCGACGTTGGCGGCGTAGGTGCAGGCGGTGCATTCGATGACCGCATCCTCCCCGGCGTCGGCCATCACCATGAATTCGTGGGACCACTTTCCGCCGATGTCTCCGGTGTCGGCCTCGACGGGGCGGGCGCGCAGGCCGCAGCGGGTGAAGATCCGCACATAGGCGTCGTACATCGCCTGGTACGAGGCGTCGGCCGCCTCGCTGGAGGCGTCGAACGAATAGGCGTCCTTCATGATGAACTCCTTGGCGCGCATCAGGCCGAAGCGCGGGCGGATCTCATCGCGGAACTTGGTCTGGATCTG
>CAYVKQ010000306.1:0-4118 GCA_964451945.1 uncultured Lentisphaerales bacterium | reverse complement strand
ACGGACACGCGGATCCGCGAACTCGGGCAGATCGAGTCGCTGGCCCGCATCCTCTCCCGGCGGTCCGGCGAGCAGGTCGTCTACGCCTCTCTGGGGAGCGAAGTGCAAGTCGACGAGGTGACGGTCCGGAAGTGGATTTCCACGTTGAACGCGTTCTTTTTCGGCTTTCTAGTGAAGCCTTGGTCAAAGAGGGTCGCCAACGCCATCCGGAAGACACCGAAATGGTACCTGCGCGACTGGTCGTCGATCCAGGATCCCGGCAACCGGAACGAGACCCTGGTCGCCTGCCATCTGCTGAAGGCTGTCGAGTTGTGGGCGGATCTCGGCCTCGGCGAATACGGCCTCTTCTACATTCGCGACAAACAGAAGCGCGAGGTGGACTTCCTGATCTCGAAAGACGGCAAACCCTGGTTCCTCGTGGAGGTCAAGACCTCAGACACGACCCTGTCTCCGGCGCTGGCGATCTTGCAGCGCGCGACGGGCGCAACGCACGCCTTCCAAGTCGTCTTCGGTCTTCCATTTCAGGCGGTCGACTGCTTCCAATACACCCGGCCGATGGTGGTGCCGGCACTGACTTTCCTGAGCCAGCTCCCCTGATTCTCAAGCCGCCGTGCAACGTCGGCCCCACTTGGATCATGCTCCGTCACCCATGCACCGGCGACAGGCTCATGCGTGTCAGTGCAACGGGAGTGCCCCGCCCGGCGAGAACCGACGGTTTTTGTTCCACGCCCGGCTGACTTTTGTGGTATTCTCTGCCTACACATTCGAAAGCAATGCCGCACGGTTGTCGGCAAGCGGGGGTTTATGCACAGTTTGATCAATCATTTGAACCAGTTGCAGGAATTGGTCCTGATCCGCGATGAACACCGGACCACGGGCGACGGGTCGCATCTCAACCGACTGAACGATGCGATCGACACCATGACGGCGGAGCTGCCGCCCGACGTGCGGTCGCTCTATCAGCGGCTCTACAAGAAAGACCACATCGTCCTGGCGCCGATGCACAACGGCTGTTGCGCCATCTGCGGCATGCGGATGCCGATCAGCCAGGTGCAGGAGGTACGCGCCTGCAAGGCGATCCAGAACTGTCCAAGCTGTGCCCGCATCCTCTACGAGGAGCCCGACGCCCCCCGCTGGGTTGGCGAGACCCCGAGCCGCACCGAACCGCGCAAAGTGGGAATCGCCCGCTTCTCGGCCGAGAAGCTGATGGCTCCCGGGCTGGCCGCCAAAACCAGGGAAGAGGCGATCGGCGAGCTGGCGCAGGTGATGCAGGACGCGCACTTCATCGACAGCGCCGAGAAGCTGGTCAGCGGCGCGCTGGAGCGCGAGGGGGTGCTCGGTACCGCGATGGAGAACGGGCTCGCCTTCCCGCACGTGCGCGGCGTCGAGGGCGGCGGCCTGACGCTGGCGCTGGGGACCAGCCGCGACGGGGTCCGCTTCGGCGAGGATGGCGCGCCGAGCCACATCATCTTCCTGATCACCATCCCGACGGCGGTCAGCGCATTCTACCTCCGCCTGATGGCGGGGCTGACCGAAACCTTCCTCAAGCAGCAGAACCGCGAGGCGCTGATGCTGGCCGAGAACCAGGAGCAGTTGTGGAAGGCCCTGGTCAAGGCCACCCGCTATTCGATCAAATAGGCGAAAGGCGGCACGATGACAGACCAGCTTTTCGTCGGCATCGACAACGGCACCCAGGGGACCAAGTGCGTCGTCTACAGCCGCAGGCGGAAAACGATCCTGGCCTCCGCCTATGCGCCGCACGCGCTGATCGAGAATGAGGCGGGACGGCGCGAGCAGGAACCGCAGTGGTGGATCGACGCCGCGGCGCGGACGCTCGACGAGGCGCTCGCCGCGCCGGGGGTCGATCCGCAGGCCGTTGCCGCGATCGCCGTCTCGGGACAGCAGCATGGCTGCGTGGCGCTCGACCGTGACGGCCGTCCGCTGCGGCCGGCGAAGCTATGGTGCGACACGGAGACGGTCCCCCAGTGCGAACGGATCACCGCCGCCGTCGGCGGACGCGACGCCGTGGTCGCCGCCATCGACAACACCGTCGCCGCCGGCTTCACCGCCTCCAAGGTGCTGTGGTTGAAAGAGCACGAACCGGCCCTCTATGACCGCCTCGCGACCGTCCTCCTGCCGCACGACTACCTCAACTTCTGGCTGACGGGCGAACGCAAGACCGAGTGCGGCGACGCCTCGGGCACCGCCTATTTCGATGTCCGCCGCCGCACGTGGTCCGAGCCGCTGATCCGCGCCATCGATCCCTCGGGGCGCTTCGCCTCGTGCCTCCCCGAGATCATCGCTGCCGACGAACCGGTCGGCGTCATCCGTCCCGAAATCGCCCGCCGCTTCGGTCTGCGCGGGAATGCCCTCGTCGCCGCGGGCGGCGGCGACAACATGATGGCCGCCATCGGCACAGGCAACGTCGCTCCCGGAACGGTGACCGCCAGCCTCGGCACCTCGGGGACGATCTTTGCCTTCAGCGACAAGCCGGTGATCGATCCCCACGGCGAACTGGCGGCCTTCTGCTCCAGCTCCGGCGGCTGGTTGCCGCTGGTCTGCACCATGAACGTGACCGTGGCAACGGAACAGACGCGCGCCCTGCTGGGGCTCGACGTCAAAGCGTTTGACGCCCTGGTGGCGCAGGCGCCCGCTGGCGCTGCCGGCATCCGGCTGCTCCCCTACTTCAATGGCGAGCGGACCCCGGCCCTGCCGAAGGCGCGGGCGACCTTCTCCGGCATTTCGAGCACCAACTTCAGCCGCGAAAACATGGCCCGGGCGGCGATGGAGGGGGCCACGCTCGGTCTCCGCTACGGCATGGACATTCTGCGCCGTCTCGGCGTGACGCCAGACGAGATCCGTCTCGTGGGTGGCGGCGCCAAGAGCGCGATCTGGCGGCGGATCGCCGCTGATGTTTTCGGTTGCCCGGTGGTCTGTCCGGTCAGCGCCGAAGCAGGCGCCATGGGATGCGTGGTGCAGGCGATGTGGTGCGCCGACAAGCAGTCGGGCATCCGCACGCCGATCACCGAACTGGCGGCGGAGGCGATCCAGCTCGATCCCGCCTCGCGCACCGCACCGGGCGCCGACGCCGCCCGCTACGAAACCGTCTACCGCGACTACCTCGCGCTGAATGCCGCGCTCGCGCCGCTGGCCGTGTGAGCGTCCGACGACTGCCGGTTGAGTACCCGCCAGACCCAGATCAGGGCAATCGCGCCGGCGAGCAGGTCGGCGACCAGACGTCCCCAGAAAAGGCTCCGCCGCTGTTGAACCGGCGCCGCTCACGGCTTGTCCTGACAGCCCGGAGAACGTTTGGTGAAGAGGGTGTAGACCAGCGGCAGCACGGTGAGGGTCAGCACGCCGGCGACGAGGATCCCGCCCACCGAGGCGATGCCGATCCCGGCGCGGTTCTCCGAACCGATGCCCGTGCTCACGGCGATCGGCAGCATGCCGAGCCCCGAGGCCAGCACCACCATCAACACGGGGCGGAACTGCTCCTCCATGGCGGTCAGCATCGCCTCGCGCCGCGGCACTCCCGCGCGGAGGTGCTCCGCCATCTTGTCGACGATCAGGATCGCCGCGTTGACGACCACGCCGATGAGCATCAGCACGCCGAGCAGCACGAGGATGGTGATGGCCGAGCCGCTGAGCGCCAGCGCCCAGATCACGCCAATGAGTCCCATCGGCAACGTCAGCAGCACGAGCCCCGGCCGACCCCACGACTCGAGGATCGCCGCGAGCGTCAGCAGCGTGAGGAAGGCGGCGATCAGGATCGCCTCGCCAAAGTCGGCGATTGCCTCGGCCATCCGTTCGCCCATGCCGGAACTATCGAACGCGTAGCCCGGCGGCAGCAGGCCGCGCTCGGCGACGGCGGCGGTGATGGTGCCGCCGACCGCGCTCATCGTGGCTCCTGGCCGGATGTCGCCGAGGATCTTGACCGTGCGCCGCTTGTCCATGCGGAAGATCTGGATCGTCGAACGGGTGTCGGCGACATCGGCGACCGTCTCCAGCGGAATGGGGCGGCCGTCGGCTCCGGGGAGCAGGAACTGGCGGATCTGCTCTTTGCCGGGGCGCTCCGCCAGTTTCACGCGGATGTCGTAGGTGCGGTCGCCGCGCTTGTA
>CAYVKQ010000305.1:0-4126 GCA_964451945.1 uncultured Lentisphaerales bacterium | reverse complement strand
GTCCGTCTTCTGCGAGCGCGCGCCCGACTGCGGCCTCATTCTCGGCTCCGGCTGGAGCGACGCTCTCGATCCGGAGGAGGTGCTGGCGCGCGTCCCGTACGACGAGATCCCGGGGCTGGGGGCCGGTGCGGTCGCGGGGCACGCGGGCGAGCTGCTGCTCTGCACCCTGGCGGGGCGGCGCGTGGCCGCCTTCTGCGGCCGCCGCCACTGGTACGAGGGGGCCGGCTGGACCCCGGTCGTGCTGCCGGTCGAACTGCTGCGCCGGCTTGGCTGCCGCATGCTCCTGCTCACCAACGCCGCCGGCGGCATCAATCCCGCGTTCCCCCCCGGCAGCGTGATGGCGCTCGCCGACCACCTCAACCTCACCGGCCTCTCGCCGCTGACGGGGCCGCCGGTTCCGGGGTGGGGGCCGCGCTTCCCCGACCAGACTGCGCTCTACACCCCCGCCCTGCGCGTCCGCCTGCGCACCGCCGCGGAGGAGGTCGGGCTCGCCCTGGCCGAAGGGGTCTACGTCTTTTCGGCGGGACCGGCCTTCGAGACGCCGGCGGAGATCCGCGCCTACGCCGCCCTCGGCGCCGACGCCGTCGGCATGTCGACCGTCCCCGAGGCGACCGTCGCCGGCGCCGCCGGCTTCGCCGTCGCCGCCGTCAGTTGCATCACCAACCTGGCCGCGGGCGTCGGCGGCCGCGCCCTCACCCATGCCGAGGTGATCGACGAGATGGCGCGTGTGCGGCCGCGCCTGGCGCGGCTGATCCGCGCCTTCCTCGCCCATTAGCGTCTTTCGGGGAACCAAGCGGAGGAGGAGCATGGAGGTCTGCGTCCTTGCGAGCGGCAGTTCGGGAAACTGCATCTATGTGGCGGCGGCGGGGACGCGCCTGCTGGTCGATTTTGGCCTGAGCGTGCGCGACGTGTCGGCGCGCCTGCGGGAGATCGGGCGGTCGCTGGACGAGATCGACGCTGTGATCTGCACCCACGACCACACCGACCACTGCAAGGGGCTGACAGCCGCGGCCCGGCGCCACCCGTTCCGGCTGCTGGCCAACGGCGGGACGGCCGAGGCGGTGGAGCGGGCCGACCGCAGCGGCGGGTCGCCGCCGCACTGGGAGATGTTCGAGAACGGCCAGGCCGTCACCGTGGGCGACATTGCGGTCGAGAGCTTCAGCGTCCCCCACGACGCCGCCGACACCGTCGGCTTCGTGCTGAGCCACGGCCGCACGCGCCTCGGTCTCTGCACCGACCTGGGGTTCGTCACGGCCCTGGTGCGGCGGCGGCTGGCCGGGTGCGACGCGCTGATTCTCGAATTCAACCATGACGTCGAAATGTTGCGGCAGTCGGACCGGCCGCCGTCGCTGAAGCAGCGGATCCTCGGCCGCTTAGGCCACCTGAGCAACGATGACGCCGCCGCCCTGCTGGCCGAGCTGGCCTCGGCGCGGTTGCAGGTGGTCTTCCCCGCCCACCTGAGCGAGGACTGCAACAGGGAGCATCTAGCCGAACGGGCCGCCCGCGCCGCCCTCGACCGCGCGGGCTGTGGCGCCACGCGGCTGGTGATGACCGCCCGCCACCGTCCCACCGGCCTGGTCGCGCTGGCGTGACGGAGCGGTGATCGCGCTTGACGCGGCCACGGCGGGCTGGCATCCTCTTGGCATGAAAACCGCATTTGCCCTCGCTCCGAATCAGACCGTCACGCTCACCGTTTTCGGGAAATCCCCGGTTCTGGAGGTTGCCGCCGCCGAAGCGCAGCGACTGCTCGGCCGGCTCGGCGTGTCCTGCGCGACGCGCGCGGCGAAGTCCGCCAAGGGCTATGCCCTGACGCTGACGCCCGCCGGTGCCCGCCCCATGCGTCCCGACACCGCCTTCGCCACGGTCCGCCACGACGGCTACCGCCTCGCCGTCGCCGCGGGCGGCGTGTCGCTCTCGGCGCCGACCCCCAAAGGCGCGCTGAATGCGCTCTACGACTTCGCCGAGCGGCTGGGCTTCGTCTTCCTCACTCCCGGCGCCGACGGCGAGTGGGCGCCGCAGCGGGCCCGTCCCGTGCCGGCGGGCTGCGCCACCGTCAACCCCCGCTTCCCCTACCGCGGGATGTTCGGCGGCACGAACACTCCGCCGTACAGCCAGGAGGAGTGGCTCGTCTTCTTCGCCAAGCTCCGCTTCAACGCCCAGTCGGGAGGCGATACGGCGCTGTGCACGAAGCTCGGCATCCGGCCGGAGCAGGGCGGCCACGGCATGGCCGAACTGCTGCCGCGGAGTCTCTTCGAGAAGCGCCCCGAGCTCTTCCGCATGTTCCAGCCCGAGGATTTCTCCGGCAAGCGGATGGCCGACTCGAACTTCTGTCCCACCCACCCCGAGACGGCGCGCCTTGTGCGCGACAACTTCCGCAAGCAGCTCGCCCGCCACGAAGGGGCCTACGCGATCCACGCCTGGGCCGACGACCTTCCCGCCGGCGGCTGGTGTATGTGCTCGCGCTGCCGCGCCCTCACCGCCAGTGACCAGTCGCAACTGGCGATGAACATGCAGGCCGAGGCGATCCGCCTCGAACGCAAGCCGATGCGGGTGCCGACCATCGCCTACCACGACACGCTCTTCCCCGGACGGCTGATCCGCCCCGCCCGCGAGTGCTTCCTGCTCTACGCGCCGCGCGAACGGTGCTACGCCCATGCGTTGAACGATCCGAAGTGCTCGCGCAACCGGGTGTACCTCGAGGCGTTGCACGCCTGGATGAAGCAGTTCGAGGGCTACGGCGACGCGCACACCTTCGAGTACTACTGCGACCAGATTCTCTACCGCGGCCACTACGCGTTCCTGCCGGAGGTCGTTCTGGAGGACATGCGCGTCTACGAGCAGGCGGGGATCGAGTCGCATATGACACTGCAGGTCGGCGGAGCGGTGGCCGCGCCCGACTACAATCTGCTCCTCTTCGCCCGCGCCCACTGGGACGGAGCGCTCACCACCAAGACGGCGATCGCCGACCTGGCCGAACGGATCGATGCGCAGGATCCCGTGCCCTGGAAACGCTACCTCGCGGCCCGTGCCGCGGCCTATACTGCAGCGTTCGCGATTTGCGACCTCGGCCAGGAAGTCTATTTCGACTACCGCTTCATGCCCGAGGTGGAAGGCGAACGCGGCAAGGCGCTGGCGGCGACGCAGCGCGCGGGCGCCCGCACGCTGGCAGCGGCGGCGGCGGCGCTGGCGCGCGAGGCGCGGCACATGGAGCCCCGGAACGCCGCCCTGGCGCAGCGGGAGGCGGCCCGTGCCCGCTTCGAGGCGGCCGACATGCTGGCGATGCACTTCCACCAGACCGGACTCAACCACCTGACCGACTACCTCAGCACGCACAAGCCGGTGGCGCTGAAGCGGGCGTTGGCCGCACTTAAGCGGACGCTGACGCAACTCGACCGCGCCAGCGCGCTGCAGCGAAGCGCCGGCGGCGAAGCCGCGCAGGGGACAAAGGCGTGGGGTTACTACCCCGCGTTCGTCGAATCGTGGAGCAAGAAGGAGATCGAGGCGAAGATCGCGACCTTCAGCCAGGCACTGTAGGCTCGAAACCGCGAGAGCGGGCGGCAGGCGGCCAGCGCAGGCGCAGCCCGGCGGGAACGCCTCGCCCCACCAGCCGGCGGACAACGCGATCCGGCTAGGGTCCGGCGCCGCCGCCGTTGTTGGTCTCCTTCATTTCCGCGCCCGCCGTCTTTGCCCGCAGCGTCTCCCATTCGCGGCGCTGCAGTACGGTTACCTGGTCGCGCCACGCATCGAGGGCCTCCAGCTCCCGCCGGCAGGCGGCCGGCTGGCCGCGGTCGAAGAGGAGATTGGCGTGGAACAGGACGAGGGCGGGGGTCCGGCGCGCGGCGGGGGTTTCGCGCAGCGTCTCCAAAGCCGCCTCGGGCCGGCCCTTCTCGATGAGCGCGCGGGCCAGGAGCAGGTGGGCGTCGCCGGTGGCGTCGGGCAGGCGGACCGCCGCCTCCAGCGCGCCGCGCGCCTGTTCCGGTTCGCCGGCGCGGAGACCGGCCTCGCCGAACACGGTCAGCAGCGCGGCGTTGGTCTGGGTGTTCAGCACCAGTTGCAGATGACTGGCGGCCAGCCGCGGCGCGCCGCGTTTGACCAGCGCCCTTCCCAGCACCTCGTTGGCGCGCGG
>CAYVKQ010000304.1:2003-4147 GCA_964451945.1 uncultured Lentisphaerales bacterium | reverse complement strand
CGGCTGCGGTGGAAAGACCGGGCGTTTGCCGGACGCGTCGTGGAGGCCATGACGCGCGGCGGTCTGCCCCTGCAGGAGAGGCTGCAGGTCGTGCAGGACTTGTTCCCCGACATGCCGGTGCTCGAGGAATTGGATGCGGCCAGCCCAGGGGCGGTTGACGAATTGGCCACTATCGAGGGTGGCAAGGATGGGTTCTACAACCGGGCGGGAGTCTTCCTCGGCAGCGCCAACCCCTACACGAAAGGCCTTCTGGCCGAGCTCGGCGAACTGGCTGCGCGCCCTCCCGCCGAGATCGAAGAGACGGCGCTGGCCGCCCTGCTGCGATCGGCTGCCGGCAACGAAGCGCTCCGGGATGCAGCCGGCACGGTATCGGTCTACACGCCGGATGCGGAGGGGCGTCTGCTCAACGCGGCGCAGGAACTGGCGGCGGAAGAGGCCTTCCGCAACCCGGTCACGGTGGTGACCGGCCCGCCGGGTACCGGGAAGAGCCAGGTTGTGACGGCGATCATGGCGACGGCGGTGCTGCGGGGCCAGTCGGTGCTGTTCGCCAGTCGGAATACGAAGGCGATCGACGTGGTGCAGGAGCGCCTGCGGAAGGCCTGCGGGGACCGGGACCAGCTTCTGCGAGTGGGAGGCGCCTCCGACGCCGAGTGCCAGCAGCGGCTCAGCCGCGCCAGGAATCTGGGCGGCAGGCGCGGGGTATCCCGATACGAGACGCTGCACCAACACATCGAGATGCTCGATGAACAACTGGGTCCTCTCGATCAGAAGCTCGATGATCTCGAAAAGAGCCTGGTCGAGGCGGGGCTGGCCGAAGAGGCTTGCGAAATGCGCAGGAAGCCGTTTCTGCCGCGGCAAGATCTCGAACAGGTGCTCCAGGCCGCGGAGGCTCTCGATACCGCGGCGCTTCTGGCCTACGCGCAGGCACTGGAGCGATGCAGGCGGGGACTCGCCCTGCTGCCGCGGATATTGCAGCGGACGGCGCTCCGCTGGCACGGCTGGCGGTCCGCAGATGGCGTGGCCGCCTTGCGGGCCACGCTGGAGGCCGCCGAGATAGGCTTTGAGGCCGACTGGCCTGGCTCCGGCGAAGCGGTCGCGGCCGCGCTGGAAAAGGTCAAGGAACTGACGGCGCTGCTCCGCGCCGCAGCCCGTGTGCGGATGCTCCGGCGGGCGTTGATCCCCGCCGACGAGGCCGGCAAGATTCTGGAAGAGATCATCGATATCAAGAAGCGTATCGCTGCCCATGTCCCCGCCCTTCTCTCGGCCCGGCTGTCGGAAGCCGCTGCCGGCGACGGCGACGGGATGGGGCCGGAGACCGACGATGCCGTCAACGGCTACTGCAACACGATCCCGATGTTGCGGGGCAACCGCCTCGACGATGAACAGCGGCGGCTGCGACTGGCGCAGCTCGGCCACCTGATGCCGGACCTGGTCAAGCGGTTCCCGGTATGGGCGGTAACGAACCTGTCGGTCCGCAACCGGGTGCCTCTCACCGCAGGGGTGTTCGACCTGGTTATCATCGACGAGGCGGCGCAGTGCGATATCGCCAGTTGCGTGCCCCTGCTGTACCGGGGCAAGCGGGCCGTGATTCTCGGCGACCCGCTGCAGCTTCCTCCCATCACCGACCTGCCGGCGACGACGGAGGACGGTCTGCTCGCACAGCACAATCTTCTCGACCCAATCAACGACCATCTCCGCTATTCCGCGAAATCCCTTTACGACGCGGCCCGGCGGGTCTGCAACCGCGAGGCGTACCATTTTCTGGACTGCCACTACCGGTGCAACCCCGAGATTATCGAGTTCGCGAACACCAGCCACTGGTATGACGCGCGACTCCAAGTCTATACCGATACCGACAAGCTCAAGCGTCCCTCCTGGTGGAAACGCGGGATCGAGTGGATCAACGTGGAGAGCGAGCTCAGGGGCAGCCACGCGAATGACTATTTCCTCGACAAGGAGGTTGACAAGGCTGTCGAAACCGTGGTCGATCTGCTTGAGAACCGGGGTTTCGAGGGCGAAGTGGGCGTGGTGTGTCCGTTCCGGGCCATGGTCGACCGGATCCGCGACCAGATCGAGCGCCGTGTGCGCCCGCCCCTGATCAAAGCCGCGAATCTCGAGGTCAACACCGTGCACAAGTTCCAGGG
>CAYVKQ010000304.1:0-1903 GCA_964451945.1 uncultured Lentisphaerales bacterium | reverse complement strand
GCCACTCGATTCGTGGCGATCGCGGTGATCCTGGCGGTCTTCGCCTCCGTGGCCCACATCCTGGCCTACGCCAAGCTCCGTGATATCGAGCGGCGGGAGGCGGCCGTGGCCGATAACGAGCGGTTGACGGCCGATGCGCGCGCCAAGTTGCAGGAATTGTCTGCGAATGTGGCGGTCCTTGAACAGAAGTCGGCGTCGCTGAAGCAGGAGGTGAGCGATGTCGAGGCGGCGGTTATGGAGTGTTCCCGGCGGAAGGCCGAGGCGGCAGCGGCGGAGGAACGGACAATCGCCCTGACCGGCGTTGCGACCCAACTCGAAGCGACCGTAACCACACTCACCGTCCGCCAAGATGAACTCGCGGAGACCGCGCGCGTGCAAGAACAGCGGTTGAAGGAGGCCGAAACCAGGCGTGCCGGGGTCGAACAGCGCCTGACGCTCCTGAACGAGGAAATACCACAACTCGAGAAGCAGCGTACAAGCGCCCAGGCGGCCCTGGCCGACGCGACCGCTCAGTTGGTCGGGATACGGAGACAGGCGGAAGCCGAGGCGAACGTGCTGTCGAATACCCTCTCCCGAGTGCGTCAAGCGCATGCGGAACTGGAGAAAGCGACGCAAGCGCAGCGGACAGTACAGGCTTCACGGGACTCCGCGGCCGCGGCGGCCGCGACGGCAGAAAAGGCGCTTGCGGATGCCACGACCCGGCTCCAAGCGGCAGAGCGAGACGAGGCGGCGATCCGAACCCGGCTAACGGCGCTGCGCAAGGAGCATGACGAAGCGCTTGTCGCCATGAAGCCGCTGATCGAAAAGGCAGCCCAGCTCGATGAACAGGCGAAGCGCGCTGAGGAAGCGGCCGGGCGACTGACCGGCATCCAGCAGGCGGCGAAGGAAGCGCAGAAGACGCTGGCCGACACCGAAACCGCGCTGGCCGGGCTGCGTGCCGAGACGGCGGCACTGGAACAGCGCAAGGCCGTTGTACTACAGGAGGTGGCGGGTGCCAAGACCGATTTGGCAGAAATCCAGGCGCGTCTGAAGGTGCTCAGGGACGAGTTTAAGCGGCAGGGCGATGACTTCAAAATCCAAAACGCGGCCTACCTGGAGTTACTAAAAAGGCGTGTCGAAGACGCGACGGTTGCTCCGAGGGTTGAGGCTCGTGCAAAAGACGCCGCGCCTCCCAAGTAAGCGGAAGGGTCCGCCCGTTTGCATCAGGACCGAGAAAATGAAGTCGTAATAATCCCAATTCCGTAGCCCTAAGGTACCATAGCCATGCTTGAATTCATCCGCCCCCTATTGAGTCCCGAGATTATCATCATCGCCAGCGGCATCGCGGTCGCGATCGCGGTCGCCGTCATCCTCAAGATGGGACGGGTGGCCCTGACGCGTGATCTGGAGGCGCGGCTATCCGTCCTCGATGAAGAGGTCGAAGGCCGGCGGCGACTCGTCCGGGATCTGGCTCAGAAGGAAACGGCTTGTGCGGCCGTCGCGGCCAGGCTGGAGCAGGCCGAGACGCGATTGAACGCAGTGAGCGGGGAGTTAAAGCCGATCGAGGAAAAGCACCAGAAGGCCCTGTTGGATTATGAGGATGCCAAAGCCCGCTACCGCGAGGAGAAGGAAAAGTGGCTAGCGATGCAGGACCGGGTGCAGGCGTACGAGGCGAGCGTCAAGAAATTGGCGGCCATGGAGGAGCAGATCAAGACGCTCGATGAGCAGAGGAAGGAACTTGAGAAGACCGTGCTTGAACTTCCCAAGAAACAGGAAGAGTTCAAGAAGCTGATGACCGAGATTGCCCAGAACGAGAAAGAGCGAGCCAATCTCAAAACGATGTGTTCTGACCTGCGCACCCAGCAAGAAACGGCCGAGAAGGAGTTCCGGGAAGCAAAAGCGACGGCGGAAAAGGAGCTGCGGG
>CAYVKQ010000303.1:0-4165 GCA_964451945.1 uncultured Lentisphaerales bacterium | reverse complement strand
CCCTTGGCTGCATGCAAGGTAGGGTCCGCCGTCCCCGGCGGACCGCGCAAGCAGCGGCAACGCACGCAACCTCAAGCCGACGCAACGGCCCGCCGGGACGGCGGGCCCTACCAAGGGGCAAGCATAGGCCCGAACCACAAAAAAACCGTGACTGCGCCCGCACGGATCCTCCCGCGCGTTTTCCGCTCGAATTGGACCGAAAAAAGACGTAAGATGCAACCCCGTAAACAAGAGAGGCTCTTGCAGAACCCCTTCGGCTCGGCAGGGACGCCTCGCCCCACCCGTGGCGTTCGTCCGCAAACAGGTAGGGCGAACCGTCCCGGTGAGCCGAAACAACAGGAACTACCCGGGGTTATGCAAGAGTCTCAAGAGGCATCGCCTCCAGCCATCAGGAACCTGCGGAATACCCCCTATGCCGATATCCATCGCATCCTTTGAGGCCACCCAGCGGATCGACGCCGACGGCTTGATCCGCAACCTGCGCCGCGAGGGCACGCCTGACCGGGTGTACCACATCGAGCTGTTCCAGGACCGCGAGATCGAGGACGCCGCCGACCGCCGCTACGGCGTGACGGCGCACCTGAAACGCGACGACCCCCACTTCGAGAAACGCCGCGCCATCGCGATGCAGCGCTTTCTCGGCTACGACTTCGTGGGCATCGGCATGCTCTCCCTCCCCACCGGCGGCGGCCAGCGGGCCGCCGACACCACCGCCGGCGACCAGAGCAAGGGCGAACGGGGATGGATCAACGAATCGAAAGGGGTCATCACTTCGTGGGAGGAGTTCGAGCGATATCCCTGGCCCGACGGCAAGACCTGGGACACGCGCGACCTCGAATGGTTCGACGCCAACCTCCCCGACGACATGTGCCTGCTCGGGCGCGGCGGCCATTTTTGCGAGTACCTCTGCTGGCTCATGGGCTACGAAACCCTCTGCTACGCCCTCTACGAGAAGCGAGACCTGGTCGAGGCGATCGCCCGGCGGGTGCTCGAACTCGAACTGGCGGCGGCGCGCGTGCTGCTCCAGAGCAAACGACTGCGGATCTGGTGGGCCAGCGACGACATGGGCTTCGCCACCGGGCTGATGATCAGCCCCGACGACACCCGCGCGCTCGTACTCTCCGGCCACAAGGCGCTGGCCGAGCGGGCGCACGCCGCCGGCTGCCCCTACCTGCTCCACGCCTGCGGCAACCGCCGCGACGTCATCGAGGACATGATCACCGACACCCGCATCGACGCCATCCATTCGTGGGAAGACAAGATCGAGTCGATCCTCGACGCCAAGCGCGCCTACGGCGACCGCATGAGCCTCCTCGGAGGCATCGACGTCGACTTCCTCTGCCGCGCCGGCGAAGGGGCGATCCGCCGCCGCGTCCGCGCCACCATCGAATCGTGCCAGCCGGGCGGCGGCTTTTGCCTCGGCTCGGGCAACACGGTGGCCAACTACATCCCGCTGGACAACTATCTCGCCATGCTCGACGAGGGACGGCGCTTCGCCTGAGGCGCCGCGTCGGTCCACCGCGTCCACAACGGAGGAACCCAACCATGCCAGACCCTACGCTCCACGATCAAATCCGCGAAATCGGCACCCGTGCGCTGCACGCCTCGCGCGCCATGGTCGGCCTCGCCCCGCGCCGCAAGCGGGCGATCCTGGAGGCGATGGCCGACGAGCTCGGCGCGCGCCGCGCGGCGATCCAGGCCGCCAACGCCGCCGACGTGGCCGACGGCCGCGCCACCGGGCTTTCGGCGGCGATGATCGACCGCCTGACCCTTTCCGACGCGCGTTTCGACGCCATGGTCAACGGCGTGCGCGAAGTCGCCGCGCTGCCCGACCCGGTCGGCCGCCGCATCTGGCGCCGCACCCGTCCCAGCGGCATCGTCATCGAGAAGCGCCGCGTGCCGCTGGGGGTGGTGGCGATCATCTTCGAATCGCGCCCCAACGTCACCGCCGACGCCGCCGTGCTTTGCATCAAGACCTCCAACGCGGTGATTCTCCGCGGCGGCAAGGAGGCGCTGCGCTCCAACCGCGCCATCGCCGAAGCGCTGGCCGCCGGCGGCGCGCGCGCGGGGCTTCCCGGGCATGCGGTGCAACTCATCCCCACCATCGACCGCGATGCCGTGCGCGAGCTGGTGCAACTCGAGGGGCTCGTCGATGTCGTCATCCCCCGCGGTGGCGAGTCGCTCATCCGCGCCGTGGTCGAACACGCCCGCATCCCGGTGCTCAAGCACTACAAGGGGGTTTGCCATCTCTACGTCGATGCCGCCGCCGATCTCGACATGGCGTTGCGCATCGCCGAAAACGCCAAGTGCCAGCGTCCCGGCACCTGCAACGCCATCGAGAAGCTCCTCGTGCATGAGCGGGCCGCGGCCGCTTTCCTCCCCCGCTTCGCCGAGCTGGCCGCGCGCCGCGGCATCGCGGTCCGCGCCGACGCCGCGGCCCGCGCCGTCGTGCCGGCCTTCGCGGCGGCCACCGCCGCCGATTGGGACGATGAGTACCTCGACCTGATTCTCGCCGTCAAGGTCGTCCCCTCGGCGGAGGCGGCCATCGACCACATCAACCGCCACGGCTCGCACCACTCCGACGCCATCGTCACCGCCGACCGCCGCGCCGCCGACCGCTTCCTGCAGGCGGTCGACTCGGCCGCGGTCTACGTCAATGCCTCGACCCGCTTCACCGACGGCGGCGAGTTCGGCATGGGCGCCGAAATGGGGATCAGCACCGACAAGCTCCACGCCCGCGGTCCCATGGGACTCGAAGAGCTCACCACCTACAAGTACCGCGTCACCGGCACCGGCCAGATCCGCTGAGCGGCGCAGCACTGGCCTTCGTCGAGAATCCCGATAATCGGTTAGCGACGGATGGAGTCAGACAGGGAGCGAGGAAAAGTAGCCGCGTCCTTACCGCGTTCGCCCTGCGCCCCCGGCGTCGGCCCGCGCTTCGTGCTTTCGTGTGAGACCCAGCGCCGAAAGCGCCAAGGCTCATGCCGCCGCTGGTTTTTCACACGAAGACACGAGGAACACGAAGGTTTTTTGGAGCCCGCCCTCAAGCCGACGCCGCGGCCCGCAAAGGTGGGGCCCGCCGTCCCCGGCGGGCCGCGCAGGCAGCGAGCCGCAGGAGCAAGGAAATGCGCATGAAACGGCGACATCGCCTACCCCAACTCTCGCAGAACGGGGCGCGCAGGTCGCCTTTACAGACGGGGTGCATTTTGGTAAAATCCATCGCAAAATTCAATGGAGAGTAATCGGTGAAAGAATGTTCGAATGTTCAAATGCCCGAATCCTTGAATTGGAAAAAGGTGTCATCCGCGCTTTTTTCATTTTCACTTTTCCTTTTCACTTTCTCCACGGCGCACGCCGACGACCGCCACTGGCGCGGGACGACGAGCGCGAGCGCGGCGGATGGCGCGAACTGGCTGGAGGCGACCGCACCGACGAATGGCGTCGCGATCATCCTTGATGCGGACTCGGCCGCGGCCCCGATGACATGGGACCTCGACGACGTCACGATCGCGAGCTGGACGCAGACCGCGGACTACACGGGCACCGTCACCTTCCAGACCGGCATCTCGCGGTTGGCGAACGGCACAGTTGCAGTCGCGCACGGTGTTCTCGATACGGACGGCGTCACGCGCATCCTGAAGGTGACGGGCAATGTAAGTGTCCTCGGCGGCATCTGGACGCATACGGTAAACCCGAAGATGAAGTCCACGGAGGAGAGCTGGCAGGACGGGAAAGGCATCTACCGGCTTATCGCCGATATCGGCGGCAGCTACACGCTCGGTGTCGCCGCGACAAATGACGTGTCAAAGAAGGGCTTCGGCAGCTATAACGGTCCAGGCGCGAGCTCGGGTAGTAGTGAAAATGTCTCCGGCTCGTATGGCGGTATGGGCTCGTGCGTGAGTTACGCGTACGACAAAACGGGCGGCGGCAAGGAAAAACACTGCTACGGCTCGATCAAGCGTCCGGTCTCGCTCGGCTCCGGCGGCAATGCCCTCGTGGCGGGCGGCGCGATCATCCTCAGGGTCGCAGGCAAGGCGACGATCACGGGCAAGAACCTCGCGGTCGGCGGCGGCGGCGGGGGCAGTTGTAATGCGTCCGGCGGCACGGTATCGATCACCGCGGATTCGATCGAGCTGGGCGGCGAGATTTCCTGCAACGGCGGCCA
>CAYVKQ010000302.1:0-4180 GCA_964451945.1 uncultured Lentisphaerales bacterium | reverse complement strand
TGTGCCTGTCACAGTTGATCGCCACATGCAGGTCGCGCGTGTCGCTCTCGGTAAACACAATGCCGTCTTGCGCCCAATCACGCGTCCTCTTCGGGCGCGGCATCGGCGGGGATCACGGTCGTCTCGTAGAAGCAGAGGTGGAAGACCGCGGCGGCGAACACCTGGCGCAGGGCGCACCCCTCCGCCTCGGTGAGGCCGATCCGCAGGCGAACCGCCTCGGCCGCCGCCGCCTTCTCCTTGCGCGAGACCTCCAGGCCGTAGCCCGTGAACGGCTGTTCGACCCGCTTGAACGCGATCACCGCGGTCGCGCCCTCGGTCTGGTGGAAGAGCCCCCTGTCGCCGCCGGCGGCGGCGCAGCGCCCCTCCAGCACGGCGAGCATGGCGCACACGTCGCTCAGCGCCAGCTTCACCGCCAGCCGCGCCTCCCAGTCGAAGGTCGCCCCCTGCAGGGCGCCGTTCTGCCGCTGCGGCGCGCTCTTCTGCCGCGCCAGCTCGGCGAACACATACCCCTCGCGGCCGCGCCGCGCGGGCCGCAGCTCGAAGCGGACCGCGCACCCCTTGCCCGACGGGTTCGGATGGTAGAACGCCAGTCGCCCCTCGAATGTCCGGTACATCGTGTCGTGGTTCATCGTCTCCCTCCTTCGCGGTGCCTGCCCCCCCGTTTGCACGGGTGTGGCACGGTTATCTTGCCCGTGTTGCACGGGCGGGACGCCCGTGCCACGGGGGAGCAATCGCCTCTCCTGTATTAGAACGGCACACCGTCCTCTTCGGGTTTTGCGGCCGCGGCCGCGGCGGTGCCCACCGCTTCGTCCGGGGCCGCCGCATCGGTTGCCGGAGCGTCGGCGGCGGGGCGCGACTTGAGAAAATGGACCCGCTGCGCCCGCACGAGCAGGCGGCTGCGCTTTTCACCCTCCTTGTCCTCCCACGATTCGTAGGCCAGCGCCCCTTCGACCAGCACCGGGTCGCCCTTGCCGACGAACTGCTGCACGTGCTCGGCGGTCTTGCCCCAGGTCTTGACCGTCAGGAAGCAGGTCTGCTCGACCATCTTCCCCTCCTTGTCGGTGTAGGAATCGTCGACGGCGAGGCGGAAATCGCCCGCCGAGGCGCCGGACGGAGTTTTGCGCAACACCGGATCCTGGGTCAGGCGGCCGGCGATGCAGACGCGGTTGACGTGTGGCACTCTCATGGTTTCCTCCCTTTTCGGTTTTCACGGCCGACCTTCGGCCGTCCTACCACCTTAAAGTGGGGAAGGGAGGAGATTTCCACTAAGAATTTCCAACTTTTTTTTTCCCCCCCACGCTCCCGTCCGGCCCCGGCGTACTCTCCGCGGGCATGCTCGACCCAGCGGGCCAGACGCTCCGGATCGCTATGTGCAAGCCGCAGGATTTCGCGGTCCGCCGTCGGCACCCCAAAAGCCATCATCACCCGGCTTTGCCCAGTTGAAACACCGCATAGGCCGTCGTCCAGTAGAGCAGGATCGTCGCGATCAGGATGCGGTCGGTCAGCAGCACCTTCTCGGGCCGCCCTCCCTGCTCCCCCCGGTAGACGAGGTCGAGGTAGCGGAGGATGCCGAAGAGGACGAAGGGGATGGTCAGCCCCAGCCGGTTTGTGCCGAAGCGCGCCACCGTCTCCTCCGAAAGGGTGTAGAGCGCGTAGCTCACGACCGTCGCCGCGCTCACCACGGCGATCGCCTGGTCGAGCACCCGGGTGTCGTAGCCGTCCAGCGACTCCCGCGTTGTGCCCGCCACCGACTCGCTCAGCACCTTCTCGTGGCGCCGCTTGCAGAGCGCCAGGAAGAGGGCCAGCAGAAAAGCGCACAACAACAGCCAGGGGGAGATGCGGACCGCGATGGCGACGGCGCCCGCGACCGCGCGGATGACGAAACCGGCGGCGATGATGAACGCGTCGACAAACGCCACGCGGCGCAGGCCGTAGGTGTAGACCGCCTGCAGCGCCAGGTAGGCCGCCGCCAGGGCGCCCAGTTCGGCGTTCACGGCAAACGCCGCGGCGAGGGCGGCGGCGGCCAGCGCGGCGGCGGCGGCGGCGGCGGCGCGCATGGAGAGGGCGCCCGACGCCAGCGGGCGCAGCCGTTTCTGCGGATGCGCCCGGTCGGCGGCGCGGTCATGGATGTCGTTGACGAGATAGACGGCGCTCGACAGCGCGCAGAAGAGGGCGGCGGCGACGACCGTCAGCGCCAGGGGCTCCCACCCCTCGGCATGCGCCCGCTGCCCGGGATCCCAGCGGGCGAAGAAATAGGCGACGAAGACAATGCCGTTCTTGGTCCACTGGCTCGGACGCAGCGCCCGCAGCAGCGGCGGCAAGCCGCGCCGGGCCTCCCTGGCGGCGGCGGCCGTCACGGGGCGGCCTGCTTCCTGGGCCAGCGGCGCAGACCGCTGCGCAACGCCAGCTTGAGGACCATGAGGAACGCCTCGCCGGCGATGCCGCTGTTCATCTTGGAGTAGCCGGCGCGGCGGTCTTCGAACACGATCGGTATCTCCTTCAGGCGGAACCCCTGCATCCAGGCGCCGTGGTTCAGCTCGATCTGGAAGGAGTAGCCGTTGGAGGTGACGCGGTCGAGGTCAAGCGCCTCGAGCACACGGCGGCGGAAGCATTTGAAACCGCCGGTCGGGTCGCACACCGGCATGCCGGTGACCAGGCGCACATAGAGGCCGGCGCCGGTGCTGATGAGCAGGCGGCTCAGCGGCCAGTTCATCACCCGGATGCCACCGATGTAGCGCGAGCCGATCACCAAGTCGGCCTCGTCCGAGGCGGCGGCCAGCCGCGGCAGGTCGCTTGGATCGTGCGAGAAGTCGGCGTCCATCTCGATGATCCGCTCGTAGCCCCCGGCCAGCGCCCATTTGAAGCCGGCGATGTAGGCGCGCCCGAGCCCCTGCTTCCCCGGCCGGTGCAGCACATGGATCCGGGGGTCGGCGGCGACCAGCGTGTCGATCAGGTCGCCCGTGCCGTCGGGCGAATTGTCGTCGACGAACAAGATGTGGGCATCTGGGAGCGCGGCGAAAACCGCCTGCGAAATCGGCCCGACGTTGTCCTTCTCATCGTAGGTCGGAATGATGACCAGCGTCTTTTCCATGTGCGCATTGTAAGTTAGCGCCCCGCGCCGCGCAATCCCGAAGAAAGGCTCAGCGCCGCCGCGCGGCCCAGATCTCCTGCAGGCGGCGGATGGCGTCGAGGGGGTGCGGGTCGTCGCAGACAGCCCGGACGACCGCGAAATTGACGGCGCCGGCTGCGAGTACCGCCGGCAGCGTCGCCGCGACGATGCCGCCGATGGCGACGGCGGGGACGGAGACGGAGCGGATGATGCGCCCCGCCTCGGCGCAGCCGAGCACGGGGTCGGGGATCTCCTTGGTCGGCGTGGCGTGGACGGGCCCGACGCCGATGTAGGCGGGCGCCTGGCGGTCAGCGCGCAGCGCCTGCGCCGCATTGTGGGTGGAGAGCCCGACCACGCCGAGACCGGGGTAACGCGCCCGGACATCGGCGATCGGCATGTCCGTCTGGCCGAGGTGGACGCCGTCGGCCCCGGCCTCGGCGGCGATCGCCGGATCGTCGTTGACGATGAAGCGCGTGTCCGTGCCGGCGGTGATGCTGCGGAGGGCGCGCGCGCGCGCGACGACCGCCTCGCGCGCCGCGTGCTTCATGCGCAGCTGGATGTAGCGCACGCCGGCGGCGACCGCCGCCTCGGCGCACGCCTCGTAACTCGTGCGCGGATTGGTGATCACCAGGTAGAGCCCGAATATCGAAACGTCCGGCAACGACCGGTCCGCCGCGCTCATGGCGCGAGATCCTCGGCGATGAGGCGCGCGATTTTCCGGCCGCTCTTGAGCATGCCGCCGAAAATCGGGCCCATGCGGAAGCCGCCCTGCACGTTGTTGGCCGCCATGCCGGCGGCGTAGAGACCGGGGCAGAGGCGCATGGTGTTCTCGACCGTCGTCCGCTCGCCGTCCTCCATCCACATCGGCTTTTCGCCGACGATGCCGCCGGTGGACGAGTCGATCCTCATGCCGGCCTTGTTGACCACCTTGGCGATGATTTCGCTTGGATGGCCGGTGCCGTCAATAAGGGCGCGCGAGAGGACGACCAGCGGGTCGACGTGCATTTCGAGGCGGTGGACGGGGTTCCAGTTGATGACGACGCCGCAGACGACGCCGTCGTGGACCACCAC
>CAYVKQ010000301.1:0-4212 GCA_964451945.1 uncultured Lentisphaerales bacterium | reverse complement strand
CCGAGCGCTTCGACCACGCGGCCGACATCTTCTTCCACGACTCCGACAAGATGCGCTGGACCTTCATCCGGCGCGTGCTGGCCGGCCAGCCGCCGGTGCTGGACCCGCTGGACGCCTGGAAATCGCACATGGTCTGCCTCGCGGTCGAACAGTCGGCGGCCGAAAACTCCCGCCGCGTGACCGTTGACTATACCCCCCCGAAAGGATGGTGAGAAACATGGCTCAAAAGAAAAAACTGTTGATTGGCGCCACAGGCTGGTTCTCCAAGGATACCGGCCCCGGCTACGAGACCGTTGCCTTCTGCGACATCGACCGCGGGAAGCTGGAGAAGACGGGAGCCGCCCATCCCGACATGCGGATGTACAGCGATTTCAAGGAGATGCTGAAGCATCCCGGCCTCGGCGCCGTGATCATCTCGACGCCCAACTTCGTGCACGCCGAACAGGCGATCGCGGCGCTTGACGCGGGCAAGCATGTCTTTCTCGAAAAACCGATGGGGATCAACCGCGGCGAGTGCGACGCGATCATCGCCGCGCAGAAGCGCAGCGGCAGGAACCTGACGGTCGACTTCGAGATGCGCCATTCGCCCTTCGCCCGCCGCATGCGCGGCTTCATCGACAAACAGGAATACGGCAAGCTGCTGCGCATCGAGTTCATCCACCACCGCGGCGGCTGGCTCGAGCAGGGCAACGGCATCTGGCGGACGCGGCCGGAAAAGAGCGGCGGCCTCTACTTCATGGAGCCGATCCACGAGGTGGACATCTTCCGCTTCTTCGCGGGCGAGGTGAAGTGGGTGCAGAGCACGGTCGGGCCCAACTGCATGCCGCAGTACCGGTTCGAGGACAACGTCTGCTCGCATTTCGCCTTCGAGAACGGCGTCATGGGGATGATCTACACGACGCATACCCACAGCGCCGTGCCCAAGCGCAACGGCCAGTGGCAGAACACCGAGGAGTACATGCGCGCCATGGGGCACGACATGAACATGATCTTCACGTTCGAGAAGGGCTCGGTCGGCGTCGACATGATCGCCGGCAAGGTCATGTTCAATGTCTTCGAGGAGTGGCCGGCGGGCTCGGGCGGCTTCCGCGTGGTCCAGGACCACGCCGAGGACTTCACCTGCGGCGGCGATTTCGGCGCGTTCTTCCACGACATCGCCAGCATGCGCCTCGAATTCATCGAGCGCTGCGCCAGCGGGCGCGGACCGTTGCAGGCGCCGGACGACATCCTGCGCACCCACATCGTCTGCCTCGCGGCCGAGCAGTCGGTGAAGGAGGATTTCCGCCGGGTGACGGTGGAATATCCCTGAAGCGCGGACGCGGTTCTACACCTTCAGAGGCTCCCGCAAAACGCCAGCGGCTCGCCGGGGACGGCTCGCCCTACCTGTCGTACCTGATCGCAAAAGGTAGGGCGAACCGTCTCGGTGAGCCGAAACATCAAGCGTAAAGCCTTTTCCGCTTCCTGGCTCAGCGCATCAGGAGCACGGTGCCCGCAGCCGGGATGATGCCCCAGACCACGGTGCCCGGTTCGCCCTGGTAGATGGCTGTTGTGGTGGTCGTCTTTCCGGCCAGCGCGGTGGCGGTCACCTGGCCCGTTGAGAAGTCCCTGGCGCGCCAGATGGCGACCCGGCCGCCACCACCGGAGGGGTAGTTGCCGCCGCCGCCGCCGTTGGCGGTGATGAGCCCCGTTTCCGCGCCGGTGAAGTGGCGGCAGCGCAGGTAGACGGAGCCGCCCGAACCACGGTAGTAATTGTTGTATGTGTTGCAGAAACCGTCCGCGCGGATGGCGCCGGCACAGGTGATGGAACGGGCCTCGACCTGCACCACGCCGCCGCCGGCATAATAGGCCGTCGAGTCATAAGAACCGCTGCTGCCAGCCTGTACCGGCGCGTTGGAACTGCCGTACAGTGCGCCGGGGGTATAGGACGTGCTGGTCAGACCGCCATAACCGCCATGGCTGGCAGAGCCACGTTTGGCGCCACCGGGCCCAAGACCGTACCAGACGCCCTCGATCTGGGTCACGCCGCAATAGCCGAACGCCGATGCGTCGAGCGCGCCGCCAGCGTTGACATCGAGATCGCGCACCCTCAGCAGCGGTGCGCCGCCGTTGACTGGATGGCAGTAGAGCCGGTTGGTGCAGCCGTAGCCGACGACCATGCTGCCGCCGACATCGAGGGTGGCGCCGGCCTCGCCGGCGAAAAGCTCGAGGGCGGCGAGGTTGCTCAGGATCAGATCGCCGCCGACAGCCAGTGCCGGTGTCGCGGATTCAGTCAACGGATGGTAGAAGGCGGGGTTGCCGTAATACGAGGCATCGCCGCCCACGCCCAGGACGCTGCTGTTGCGCACGGTGACGTCGCCGGCAATGGTGACGCCGCCGGGGCACAACAGTCGGACGTTGGCGTTGGAGACGGTCAGCGAGCCGGGCGTCCATCCCGACCAGTCGCCGAGGTACACCTGACCCTGCTGGATCGTGTTGACCGGGCCGAAGGTGTCGCCCAGCAACCGCGCGTCGGGGAGATAGATGGTGCCGATGTCGCTCCTGCCCAGGTAAAAATTGGAGTTCCATGCCGAGAGGGTCAGCGTCGGCGCGGGCAGCGCCGCCTGGGCCGCGGTGTCGTAGTGGATCGCGATCCGCCCGCCGCCGCCCGCCTTGTAGTACTGGTCGGAACTCTGCCCGGGTTTCGAGTCGGCGCGGATGACGCCGTTGGTGGCGGCGAGGGTCTGGCAGACCAGCAGCACCGAGCCGCCGGAGCCGACGGCGGCGCTGCCGCCCTGGGCCGCCTGGGCGACGGCCAGCAGCGATCCGTTGATCACGGCTTGCCGCGACGCCTCGATCCAGACGACCCCTCCGCCGTCCGAGCCGCGGCTGCCGTCGTCGTTGCGGGCGCCGGACGAACCGGGCAGCGTCGGGTAGAGGTGCGAGCCGTAGGTTCGGCCGCCCCGCCCGCCGGCGTAGCCGCCGTAGCCTGCGCCGAGGCCGCTCGATGTGGCGGCCCCCGGCCCCAGGCCCAGACCGTTGCGGATACCCATGTAGCCGAAGGTGCTCGCGTCGATCCCGCCCGCGGCTTCGGGGACGAGGAAGTCGCGGCACGTCAGCTTGACGGCGCCGCCATTGGCGGGATGGGCATGCGGGTAGATCCAGGAGGCGCGGCCGATGGTGACGTCGCCGGCGACCTCGATCAGGAACCCCTGCGGCTGCTCCTCGGGAACGCCGTTGGTCGCCGCCGCGTAGCAGCGGACCGCGCCGCCGTTGGTGACGGTCAGGCCGCCGCCGGCGGCCAAGCGCCCGGGTGCGCCGCCGTTCAGGAAGCGGATGTCGGAATGGTAGGCGTTGGTCACGGTCGAATCGCCCAGGATCAGCCGGCCCCAGGTTCCCCGAACCTCCACGTCGCCGGTTACCTCCAGGTCGATCGCCTCGTGGCAGAGGCAGACCGCCGCACCGTCGAGCACCATCCGGGCGGGGTTCCAGGCGTTGATCACGGGGGTGATCAGCCGCCCGTTTTTCACCGCGCCACTCCCGAAGACCTCCGGCAGCAGGCGGTTGTCGGAGAAATAGAGCGTGCCGAGCGAACGGCGTCCGTAGACCGAGAAGGTGATGACCGGCACCGGGAGCGCCGCCTGCGCGGCGGTGTCGTAATGGATCGCGATCCGCCCGCCGCCGCCGAAGCGTCCCGACGTCTCGCCGGCGGTGTCCCCGAGTCCGCCGTCGGCCAGCACGCTCCCGCCGGTGCCCGCGAGGGTGCGGCATGCGATCCAGACCGAGCCGCCCGCGCCACAGCCGCGGCTGCTGCCCAGTGTCGCGAGGTTGCCGCTGGCCCGCACGGTGCCGTCGATCACGACATCTCCGGCCGATTCGATGCGGATCGCGCCGCCGCCGTTGCCGCCTTTTGCGGAACTGTAGCCGCACGAGCCGGAACTCCCCAGCGTTTCGGGGTGCTCCGGGTCGCCGTAGGGCGGGGCGTAGCCGCCCGAGCCGCCGTGCGAGCCGCCGGCGTAGACCAAGTTGACCGCGCCGCCCGGGCCGACGCCGAAGGCTGTGGTCGACCCCTCGTATCCCTTTTCGGCGACGTCGATGGAGGCGTTCGCCGCCACCGTCAGGTTCGAGCAGACGATCCAGACGCGGTTGGACATGGCGGGGTTGTCCTGTATCGGTCCGGCGCTGGTGGTGGCCGTGGCCGGGATGGCGCTGGTGGCCCAGAAACTATCGGGCAAG
>CAYVKQ010000300.1:0-4225 GCA_964451945.1 uncultured Lentisphaerales bacterium | reverse complement strand
GCTGAAGCTCGCCGCCGGCAAGCTCGACGCGGCCGCCAGGGACGCCTTCGCCGACACCGTCGCCGCCGCCTGGAGCGCCCGCGGCAAGAGCGCCGACGAAGCCCGCGCCTTTGTCGCCAGGCTGTTCGAGGGGAAGTATGTCCCGCATGTGATCGAGCCCTCGGCCGGCGTCGACCGCATGGCGCTCGCCCTCCTCTGCAACGCCTACGCCGAAGAAACCGTCACCGACGAGAAGGGGAAGAGCGAGGTCCGCACCGTGCTGCGCTTCGCGCCGCGCATCGCCCCGGTCAAGGTTGCCGTCTTCCCGCTGGTGAAGAACAAACCCGAGCTCTACGGCAAGGCGCGCGAGATCTTCGCCGGCCTGCAGCGGCGCTGGAACTGCTTTTGGGACGAGTCGGGCGCCATCGGCCGCCGCTACCGCCGCATGGACGAGGCCGGCACCCCCTTCTGCGTCACCGTCGACTTCCAGACGCTCGAGGACGGCACCGTCACCCTGCGCGACCGCGACACGATGAAGCAGGAACGCCTCACCGCCGACGCGCTGAAGGCCCGGCTGGAGGATCTGCTGGATTAATGAGCATGCCTGTTAACTCGGACAAACCTCATCTGTGGAAGGCCGATGTCGCCCAGTCGATTGATTTTTACAACGACTGGTTCATCCGGTTTGCTCCAGAAACCTACCGAGCCCAGAGAAAAGCCACAACATCCGCACTCCTTGACGCGTTCACGAAGACGGCCAATCTCACGCGAATCATACCGTCTGTACTTCAATCCGATCCCGCCATTCTTCCAATCCTCCGAATGGTTACGGCGCCACCGTTGGCTCGCGACAGGCTCATGGGCTTGGCGCATGTGGGCAAGGCCTTGATTTTATCGTCAAACATCAACAAGGGCCCTACCGTCAACAAAGAAGTCTCAACCCCATGAAACAGACACCCGTACCCGTCCTGCCCTTCACCCATTTTCTGACTTTTGCCGAAGTCTCGGCGTACGCGTCGCGTCTGGTGGCGTCCCGGCCCGGGCTGGCGACGCTGACCTCGATCGGAACATCGCGGGAGGGACGGCCGCTGCTGATGCTGACCCTCACCGACCCGTCGACGGGCGCCGCCCACGACAAACCGGCCTACCTGATTCACGGGAACATCCACGCGACCGAGCTCGCGGGCACCCATGCGGCGCTGTTCACCGCCCGGAGCCTGCTCCTCGACCACCCCCGCTCCGATCTGCTGAAGCGGGTCGCCTTCCACATCGTCCCCCGCATCAATCCCGACGGGGCCGAATTCGTCGCCACGACATCGGGGAGCATCCGCAGCCGCATCGACCGCTCGCGGCGGGAGCCCAACACGCTGTACCAGGAGGATATCGACGGCAATGGGCTGATCCTGACCCTGCGCCAGGAGCATCCCAACGGCGGGCTGGTCGCCGACCCGGAGGACCGGCGCCTGCTCGTCCGGCGCACGGAAAGCAGCCGGCCGCCCTTCTACCGGATCTTCCCCGAGGGGATGATCCACGACTGGGACGGATCCGACAACATCCGTGTCGAGGGCCGCGGGTTCGACTGGAACCGCAACTGGTCGTACGATTGGCGGCCCGAACCCGAGCAGGGGGGGGCGGGGGACTTCCCCTTCAGCGAACCGGAAATGCGCGCGCTCGCGGAGTTCCTCCACAGCCGGCCGAACCTGTTCGGCGTGCTCGGCTACCACACCGGCCCGGCGGCGGTCCTGCGTCCGCCTTCGACCGGCGCCGACACCGACCTGGACGAGGGCGACGCGCGCGTCCTGCAGGAACTGGCCGGGATCGGGGCGCGGCACACCGGGTTCCCCGTGATCGCGGTCGTAAACTACCACCGCAAGGGCGACCGCGACATCAACCTGCGGGGACACTTCCACAACTTCGGGTACCACCACCTGGGTCTGCATGTCTTCGAGTTCGAGCTGGGGACGCTCCTCAACAGCGCCGGGATCCGCACCGAAGAGATCTTCGGGGCGCAGAACGATGCGGAAGCCGGGGCCCTGGAGCGGCGGCTCCTGAAATGGTGGGACCGGCAGAAGCGGCGGGCTCCTCTCTTCTCGTCCTGGAAGCCGTTCCGCCATCCGCAGCTGGGGCCGGTTGAAGTGGGCGGGCTGCTGTCGCGCCACGCGGCGAATCCGTCGCTGGGCGACCTCAGGCGGATCGCGCGGGGGACGTATGCGTTTACCCGGGAACACGCCGCCCGCCATCCCTGGGTCAAGCTCGAAGACCTCACGCTCGACCGCGTGGGCGGGCAAATCGTCCGCCTCCGGGCGCGCGTGACCAACCGCGGGCATTACCCCACGCACGTCACGAACAAGGGCCGGTCGCTGCGCCGGCTGCAGGGGGTTCGTGTGGAGCTGCATCTGGTGGAAGGGGTCGCCCTGCTCTCGCAGGCGGGGCATGTGGACTGCGGACACCTGCCGGGCGTGACCGGAAGCCGGGCGCTCGAATGGTTCCTGAAGGCGCCGGACTCCGCGAAGACGCTGGGCGAGATCCGGGTTTTCGGCGGCGCGGGAGGGAATGCGTCCGTCCCGGTCGCCTTCAAGAAGCCGTGACGAACGGCGTCCGCGAACCCGCGGGCGCCGCGTGTTGATTCCACCATCGGGGCGGCTACATGAGGTGCGTCGGCAACCACATCCCCTGGAACGTGCCGGCCGACGCGGTCAAACGCTACCTCGACCTCGCGGAAGCGCTTGCCTGGCGTTGATTTTCCGATCCGTCTTGACGGTGATCCGGCTTGCTGATACCGTTTTTCCATCGATAAGGCAAGGGAGAGACGATCATGCTGTACTGGCTGTCATCCAGTCTGAGCGAGCTGTGGGGGCCGTTCCGTCTGCTGGGGTCGCATCTGATGCTGCTGGCCATGGGCACCTTGGTGGCGGGGCTGGCCGTCTACCGGTTCCTGCCGCGCCTGTGGCACCTGCTGCCCGGCGACCGCGGCAAGCGGCTCGTCAAGGAGGGGCAGCAGTCGGCCGGCAAACCGACCGGCGCCGGATTGATCGTCTCCCTGCTGATCCTGCCGGTGGTCCTTCTGGCGGCGCCGCTCGATGCCTGGGGCTACGGCGTGCTGTTCTGCCTCTACCTCTGCATGGCGTTCGGCTATCTCGACGACACCAGCGCCGTGCCGTGGGGCGAGTGGAAGAAGGGAACGCTCGACCTGCTGGTCGCGCTGGCGGCGGCGTTCTGCCTCAGCAAGGGGCGCGACGTGACCTTCTGGCTCCCCGTCTACAAAGACGCCATCGTCGTTCCGCTCGCCCTCTACCTGCCGCTGGCGACGGCCGTCCTGTGGTTCACGACCAACGCCACCAACTGCTCCGACGGCATCGACGGTCTGGCGGGGACGCTCACCCTCTTTTCGCTTTTCGCCATGGGGGCGCTGCTCTACGGGGTGATCGGCTACCGTCCGATCGCCGACTACCTGCTGATCCCGCACCATCCCGACGGTGCGCGCTGGGCCATCCTCACCTCGACCGTGGCCGGCGGCCTGGCGGGCTACCTCTGGTACAACGCGGAACCGAGCCGCGTGCTGATGGGCGACGCCGGTTCGCGCCTGCTGGGGTTGCTGGTCGGCGTCGCGGCGCTGGCCGCGGGCAATCCGTTCCTGATCATCGTCGTCTCGCCGGTGGTGCTGGTCAACGGTGGCACCGGTCTGCTCAAACTGCTGCTGCTGCGCCTGCTTAAACGAATCGGTTTCGACACCACGCCGCCCGGCGCGGCAACCCCGGAGCAGGCGGCTGGACAGCACGTCCTGGTCAAGATGCTGCACAGCGTCCGCTTTCCCCTGCACGACCACTGCAGGCGCAACATGCACTGGAGCAATGCGCAGGTGCTGATGCGCTTCGCGCTGATCCAGTCGTTCCTCACCCCGCTGCTGTTCGTGCTGCTGGTGAAGATCCGCTGACCACCGGCCGGGCGCTCACGGCTCCTCGACGCGGGTGGGGTGAAAGAGGGTTGACATCCTCTCCCCCCCCCACACACAATATATAACAACATTGTGAACCGGCTTCTGCAATCTCACGCGGATGTGGGAGGAGATCGGGTTGTCGACGCAGGAAGAGTCCGGGACGTCAGCACTTTCAAGTTGCTGCAATGTCGTAAAGGAGGGCTTTGATCATGCGTAGACCGTTCGTGAAGATGGCGTTTGCCTGTGTCTCCCTTTCTCTCCCGCTTGCCGTCGCCGCCGACACGCCCGACGCGTCGAGCTACGTGCAGA
>CAYVKQ010000299.1:3637-4242 GCA_964451945.1 uncultured Lentisphaerales bacterium | reverse complement strand
CGATGAATACGGTGTGATGATCACCACCTTCAACGTCTGGCGCGACGTCAATCCCGACCACGTGCCCGGCGGCGGCGGCGGCGGGGCGACCAACGCGCCCGCCGGCCCCGATGACGGGCTGGGCGGCAACTACCGCGGGCGCGGGGAATACAACGAGGAGTGGGACATCCAGGTCTACGCCGACTACGGCGCCTGGTTCACCGACGACGGCACGCTGGGTTTCACCGGCATGTGGTTCAACGACTTTGACGAGGACGAGATGTACTCCGCAGGCGAGGACATCTGGCTGGAGCGGTGGAACCCGGATGCGGCCGCAGACCCGCAGTTCAACCTGCAGGAAATCGTCGGCGTGAACTACTTCCGCACCTTCATCGCCTACGGGTCGGTGGGCGACCATGCCGGATGGACCTGGATCGACCCGGGCAACACGAACAATGCGCCGGAGATCAACTGGTACTCCGACACGAAGAGCACCTCCGTTGGCCACGACGGACTGTTCTCCTGCTTCACCAAGTACGTGCATATCAGCCAGGAACCGCAAACAGCCGAGCTTGAACTGTCGCTGTTCGGCGTGCTCGGATCCTCGCTTTATATCAACGGGAACG
>CAYVKQ010000299.1:0-3625 GCA_964451945.1 uncultured Lentisphaerales bacterium | reverse complement strand
CTGGTCTCGCTGCTCAAGCGGGGCCGTAACCAAGTCTATCTCTACACGACGAACGCGCCGATGTTCTACCTGGTGGAGCAGGACTATCACTACACGCGTGACTATTCCCGTGAAATGACCGAAATGAAGTTCGACATGGCGCTCACGGTGAATGATGTCGCTCTGATCGTCCGCGGCGACACCAGCGTGGTCGACCCGCGCGCGGTGTGGCACGGCCAGGCGTGGTCGCGGTACTATGAAGAGAGGCCTTACGTGAAACCGTTGCCCGACCTGAGCGGCCGGCACGTCTTCCACCAGGATTTCGGCATCGCGAACGATGCCGAGAGCGATCAGACGGGGCTGGTGACCGGCGACGGACTGGACAACTACACCGAAATCCTCATCGGCACGAATCCGCGGGATTACGACAGCAACAACAACGGCATGTCGGACGTCGATGAAGATTTCGACGGCGACGGCCTCTCGAACGGCGACGAGCAGGGACATGGCAGTCATCCGGCCTATCCCGACACCGACGACGACGGCATGCCGGACGGCGACGATTCGGCCCCCGCCTCATCGCTCGCACCGCCGGTGGATCGCGTGCTGGTGTTGACCGGCGGCTACGTGGAGATGCCGAATCAGTCGCGTTTCGCCCTCGCCGACTGGACGATCCAGGCCTGGGTGAAGCCGGCCGCCGCCGGTGCCGGCGGGACGGTCATCTGCCGCGAGGTGGCGCCGGGTGTCGCGAACTATTGCCTGGGGCTCGTTGCGGGCGTCCCCGTGGTCCGCTTCACACCGTTTGACCGGACGGCCGACATCGCCGCCGCCGCGTCCGCCGCGCTTGCGGCTGACGAATGGACGCATCTGGCGGCCTCTTTTGACGGCGTCAGCGGGCGGTTGTCGATCTTTGTCAACGGCGACTGCGTGGCGACGACCCTGACTGTGAAGCACCCCGCCGCAAGCGGTTCCGGCCCGGTGAGGATCCGCGTGGGCGAGGGGTTTGCGGGTTTGATCGACGAGGTTGCGATCTTTGGCCGTGAGTTGAATGAAGGCGATATCATGCAGTTGATGCACGGTGTCGGGTATTCCGCTACCCGCTATGCCGGACTCGTTTCGTATTACCGGTTCGACGATGGCACAAGCGCCACGGGACCGGACGATCAGGACCGGCACACCGGGACGAGCGGCATGGAAACTTGGTGGATGGGCCAGGTCGAGGAGTTCGCCCCGGGTTACGGCTGCGATTGGCTGGCCGACTGGAGTAATGGCGGCACCCTTGTCGGCGCCGTCGCGATGGTCGAGGCCGATTCGCCTGTGAGCTTCACTTCGGGCGAATCGTATACCGACTATGACTATACTGAAGATTGGTGGGAGCTGCTGTTCGGCCTGACGGTCGCGAGTCCCAGCGACTATGATTCACACTTGGATCCCGACGGCGACGGGTGGGACAACTGGTCGGAGGCGCGCTACGCGGCGGTGACGAACGATGTCACGGCGTCGCTTCCCGATGCCGCCGAATCCACGCCGATCCCGCAGGTTCGCTTCACATTCGGCTATACGGGCGCACTGAAGAACGGTCCGCTGGTGGTGATGGCCTACAGCCGGCAGTCGATGGATGGCGAACCCGATGCGACCTTTGTCCTTGCGCCGTTGACCGTGGACCTGACGACCGTTTCGGCGACGGTGCCGTCGAGTGGACGTCTGCGCCAGGGGCGGAACTGGTTCTTCGCCTTCATCGACCTGGACGGGAGCGGCACATGGAACGAGGGCGAGCCCGCCGGACTATCCGAGCGCTTCCCCTACGATGTCGGCTGGGACAGGAACACCGTCGCGTTCACCCTCACGGACAAGCCGGTCAACGGTTTTGTACGCTTTTCCTGGCCCGCCGATCCGGCGAAGCTCAGCTATGTGGTCAGCATCCGCCGCATGACCTACGGCCCGAACTATACGACCAACTACACGACCATCTTCGCCAAGGCGATCGGCGCGCCGCGGAACTGGATCCACGAGGGCGACATCCTGGACGGCGCCGGCACCTACGGTGGCGGCAACCCCGGCCTCGACTGGGGCGGCGTGATCGACGGCGCCACGCCGATCCCGATCGGCTCGACCAGCACCTATGACCTCCGGGTCGACAATGTGACCGTTGTTCCGTTCTTCCAAATCCACTACATCGCAGAAGGGTCCCAGTTGCCGATGCCGACGGTGGACTCTCCCTACGGCGGCGCGGTGCAGACGCGGCCGCGGACCGAGTTCCAGTGGCGGATGTCGACCTACGCCTCGGCGTTTGAACTGCAGATCGCGCCAACGAACAGTCTCGCCCCGATCTACTCCTCGGGCATCATCGCGGCGCCGCCGCCGCGCGACTTTGGCAACGACGGCACGGGGCTGCGCGTCTGGTCGCCGCCGGTCCACTGGGGCGACATCCTCCCCGGGGGCGCGTTGACCGGACCGATGTACCGCTGGCGCGTGCGGGCGCTGCAGCCACGCGACCCCAATGGCGCGTTTGGGCCCAGCCCGAGCACCTTTACCGACTTCGCCTATCTGCGGGTCGACCTGGGCGGCAACAGCACCGATCTGGGAAGCATCGAGGTGCCGCTTACCGCCCTCTACCTCCCGGCGGGGGCGTTGATCCGGGTGCAGGCGTTCGAGACTGCCTCGTTCAACGACGTGCCGGTGGCCCAGAAGACGCTGCGAAACGTGAGCGTCCTGCCCCAGACGGTCACGCTGGAGGGCCTGGCGGTGAATGCGCCCCACTACATCGCCGCCTACATCGACCAGAGTGGAAACAACGCGCGCGAGGTTTGGGAGTCGTGGGGCTACCACCGCTCTGCCACTGCCTTCCCGAGGTGGCACTACCAACCGATGGATGTCATGCCGGGACGTGCTCCCCAGATGCCCTCCGCGACGTTGACGATCCTCCACGTCGATAGCGACCAGGACCGGATCCCGGACGCCTACGAGTACGCCATGAGCGGCGGCCTGGCCGGTGTGCCGGATGTGCCGACGTGGCTGGAGACGTTGGGTCTGGTGCCGGACGGCGCGTTGTCGGGTTCCCGCTGGACCGACCACGACGGCGACGGTCTGGATGACATGCGTGAATTTTCCGCCGGCACCGATGCGCGGCTGAGCGACACCGACGGCGACGGCATCACCGACAGCCAGGAAGTGGCGATCGGCCTCTCGGCCACCCGCGCCGACGAGCTGCGGGTCACCGGCCTTGGCGCCGATCCGGCCGCCGTCTCCTGGGCGTGGACCACGCCGGAGGGCGCTCCGGACAAGCGTGTCGGCGTCTACGCGACGCAGGAGGCAGTCGTGTCTCCGCCCGCGCGGCTGAACACCGCCGTCCGCTATGTGCTGGAGCGGACCGATTCGCTGAGCGCTCCCCAGTGGGTGGTGGTCGCCGAGGCGACGACCGACCTTACCAGCGGCGCCTACGACATCGGCGCCGACATGACGGCGCGTCCCGCCGGCTTCTACCGCGTCCGCGCCATCCTGCCGTGAAGTGGGGACAGGGTTCAGGGTTCAGCGTTCAGGGTTGGGCAGAATCCTGAACCCTGAACCCTTATCTTGGTATTAATCATGTCCTGGCATAGCGGCACATACGGATTGCAGGGCGATTTCGGCGACGAGCGGCCGCCGC
>CAYVKQ010000298.1:0-4251 GCA_964451945.1 uncultured Lentisphaerales bacterium | reverse complement strand
GTTCAAGCACGTACACGGCGGGCGGCGCGGCGGTGAGCGTGTCGTCGCCGATGGCCTTGTCGTTGACGAGTCCGCCGACCTCGATGCGGCCGCTGACCATGAGGCCCGTGGCGGGGTCGTAGCTCTGGACGAGCGGGTCGTAGCGGAAGCGCTTCTGGAGCGAGGCGGGCAGTTCGTTGAAGACGTACTTGCCGCCGCTCACGCGCGTGCGGCCCGTGGCCGGCAGGAGGGCCGGCGGGAACGCACCGGTCGCCAGGATCTGCGTGCGGGCTTCGAGCGCCTGCGCCGCGCGCAGCGTCCAGCTCGAAGTCAGCAGCGCCGCGTCGCCGCGCGGGTTGAGCGCGTCGAAGACCACCTCGCCGACGGCGAAGGCCAGCGCGCCTGGCAGCCCGGGCGTCTGGACCGTCTGCAGGTCGCCGTTGGCGTCCACGACTTTCATCGTCGGGTGGTCGGCGCGGTATTCGCCGCCGGAGAACGTGAGCGTCTCGCCGGCCTTGAGCACGGGCGCGATCCGGGGCCAGTCGCTCTTGTAGAGGATGCGGTTGGGCTTGGCCTTCGTCTCGACGGCCGCGGCGACCGTGTCGCCGGGGGCGAGCGCGCGCAGCGCCGCAATGTCCTGCGGCATGAAGGCGACGCTGTCCCCGGTGTTGGGGAAGGCGGCGACCGTTTTCTTCGTGGCCTCGCTGTAGCGCACGCGGCCGGACTCGCCGGGTGGCCACCAGAAATCCGGCGCCATCGGGTAGTGGAGGGAGAGCGTGAACCAGGCCTCCTCGCCGCCGGAGACGGCCCAGCTCGTGCCCTTGTGGTCCTCCCAGTAGGTGGACTGGCCGCGGATGTTCGTTCCGAACGTCTCGGGCGTGGGCGAGGCGCCGATGACGACGCCGAGGGGGTAGAACGGGATGACCGGCTCGCCGGCCTCCATCGTCACGTGCGGTTGCTGGACGAGCGTCTGCGGGGAGGAGGCCACCGCCTGCCCGTCGGCGGAGGGCGTCACCATCGTCTGGTTCGCGAAGGCGTAGTTCGGGAAGAGCGGATCCTCCTTCTCGACCTTGTACACGCGCATGCGGAACTCGCCGACCGCCGTGTCGAAGAACTGCACCAGGACGAATGGATGCGAGGTGTAGCCCGCGGGCTGCCCGCTCTCCGTCTTGCTGTTCTTGTTGCAGGCGTTAAGGTCGTTGTTGCGCAGGGCGTAGGCGGCGGGCGGACGCGGGGAGACCTGGGCATGGCGCCGCGAGGGTGCCATGAGCGCGTGCTCCTCGTTCGGATTGTAGCCCGGCAGCGCGGGGTTCGGCTGAACGTAGATCTTCGGCTGCTGGATGCGGCTCGGGTCGTAGGAGACGGCGGCGGGCGCGACGCTCGCGACGAACCCACCCGCGCCGTCGGGAACCCAGTTCGTCACGGCGGGGGCCACGAGCTGCTCGGCGCCGCCGGCGCCGACACCGTCGCTGCCGAGCTGGCTGGCGATGACGATGCGGCCGAGGCCTTCGGCGGCCGTCTCCGGCCAGCGCGGCAGATAGGTGCGCGCGGCGTGCGGCCAGAGGATCTCGTCGGTCATCGCGGGATCCTGGTACCACGTCACGACGATGCGCGCGTCAGCCGCGGCGCCGGGATGCAGGTTGACGGGGATGACCGGGCCGGGGAGCGCGTCGTGGTGGACGACGACCTTGGCGGCGGCGGTGGAGCGCAGCGCGGCCATGTCGTAGACCGCCTTCGCGCGCAGGCCGTCGAGCTTGGCAACGTCGTACACGCCGGCGTTGTAGCGGGCGTTCGGGAAGCGGACGTAGCCGGTACCGAGCCGCGCGAGGTCGAGCGCGTCGTCGCGGATGGCCTGCCCGACGACGGCCGCGGCGGACGCCGGCGCGCCGTCGCTCCACTGCTTGGTCTCGACCATGCGCACGCGCATGTACTCCTTGGGCTCGCCGCGCCCGATCTTCTTGATCTCGGTGAAGAGCAGCACGGTGCGGCCGGCCTTGTCGGAGGTGAACAGGCTGCCGTCTTCGATGGCGGCTTCGCTCTCGGTGTACTTGATTTCCTTGAACTGGAAGAGGCCCTGCGGGTCGGGCGTCAACTGCACGGGCGGCGAGCCGGCGATGTGCGGGTAGTGCGGATGCACGGGCGGCAGGACGTCGACGAGCACGTGGACGTTCTTGCCGGCGGCGCCGGACCACGTCGCGCGGAACTGCCCGGGCACGAGGGGGAGCAGTTGGCGGGCGTTGGGATCCCAGATGGCCATGTCGGACTCCGCCACGTTCTGGTTGTTGCCGGAGACCTCCATCAGCTTGATCAGCGTCGGCGCGTTGACGGCCATGGCGGCCAGCGCCGGATAGTCGGTCAGCAGCGCCTGGTCGTTCTGGAAGACGTAGTCGCCGATGCGGGCGGTGACGCGGAAGACCTGTTCGCCGTACGTCCAGAGAACGCGCGCGGGGCGCCGCAGCGACGGGATCGATAGGCCGCGGTAGTGGCGGCCGGCGGGATTCACGAAATCCGGCTGCCAGAGGGCGACGGGGCCGTCGGGGCCCGCGAACGGGCCGCCGCTCGCCAGCGTGCCGTCCTGGTTGTTGATGTCGCCGCTCATGCTGAAGTAGTAGCCGTCGCCGCTCATCCACCCGCTCAGGGCGAGCGAGGTCGGGTCGGCCGTCACGTTGGCCGGCGCGGCGACCTTGATGGCGTCGCCGGGATTGAACCAGAACGTGCCTTCGAGGCTGCCGATCTCGACTTCGCCGCCAGTGCCGGGATTGACCTGGAAGACGCGCGGGAGGCTGGAGCGCGACGGATCGTCGATGTTCACCTGCACGCCGTATTGGATCTGCCAGATGTAGGTGAGGCTGGCCCAGCTCGACATGGTGAACGAATCGACCTGCTGCCGCTGCGGGGGCGACTGGCCGACGGAGAACGCGTTGGTGTAGGCGTCGTGCTCGGCGAAGACGCCGCGGGCGCTGCCGCGGGCGACGTAGCGGACGGGGACGTGCCGGATGTCGAGCCCCGCGCGGCTGAAGTCCGCCACCTGCCCGTCGATCTGCGCGATGACTTCCTCGCCCTTGGGGATCCAGTGCGTCTTGGTCGAGTCCGGCGTGGGATTGCCCGAGGCGGCCGAGATCAGCGGACCCGCCCAGGGATTGCCGGTCGGGTCGAGCTCGGCGCTCTTCGTTTTGGAAAAATCGTGGTTGACGGTCAGGGCGTACTCGTGCCGCCAGCGGATGTTGATCTCGGCGTCGCTGTCGACCGTGAAGGAATAGAGCGTGGGGTCGCCGGTCTGCGGCGTGTTGTTCACGGAGATGCCCGTCGCGGCGAAGCGCTGCCGCGCGGGGTCCTGCGAGTCCGCCTGCTCGTTCTCGGAGGGAATCGCGGTGCTGTCGTAGAGGAAGTTGCCGCCTTCGCCGAGATAGACCGCGCCGACGGCGGCGATCTCCACCTTCATGCCGTCGGAGAGGTTGGGGACGTTCAGCATGCCCGCCGGGTTGACGTAGTCCCCGTGCAGGGCGCCGGCGCCATCGTAGACGCGCACGACGTAGTTGGAGACGTAGGTTCCCGTGCCGTCCACCTGCGACTTGACGTTCAGCGTGCGGGGCCGCGTCCCGGTGAAGAACGTGTAGACGACGCCGCTGAGCGTCGATGCCGTGTCGGGCAGGACGAGCTCGCTGCGCCCGCCGGCGACGCCGTACACGGTCACTTTCGCGTTGGGTTTCGCGTCGCCGTTGTTCCACATGATGCGGGCGGCGTTCGCGGGCGAGGGCGTCAGCGAGGCCTTGAAGGCGATGGACTTCCCGGCGTCGAGGCCGGTGATGTTGATGAGGCGCACCGTCTCGGAGGCGCCGCCGGTCGTCGCCTGCGGGTTCGCGACCTGGAGCGCGTCGCCGGCGTCGCCGGCGCGGATGCGGCAGAGGCTGGCGGGGAGCAGTTGCTGCGGATCAGCGGTGCTCTGCCCGGGTCGGCACCACGCCACGGAGAGGTTGTCGCCCCCGCCGCCTTCCTTCATCAGCGCGCTGATGTAGTAGTAGCGGCCCGCCACCAGGTAGATCGGTGCCGACTTCTGGGCACCGTACTTCTTCCATTCGTCCAGCCCAGTGTAGCCGGGCACCGAGGCGATCACGTGGGCGTTCGCCGGATTGTCATCCGTGCTGAGAGCAAGCTGCCCGTAGTCGTCGCTGGCGATCCAGAAGACGTAATAGCCCGTCGTGGGCGCCTGCAGGTAGGCGTGCATGCGCTGGCCGTAGTTGTCCGTGTAGTTGTACGGCGCGCGGAACGAGC
>CAYVKQ010000297.1:0-4254 GCA_964451945.1 uncultured Lentisphaerales bacterium | reverse complement strand
ACGGCGAGTTCGACGGCATGCGCCGCAAGCGGGTGCTGGTGAAAATCATCGGCGAATGACGCGGACGCCCGACCCGAAGGACACCAGGCGGTGCGTCCGGCGAGGCAAGAATATGGAGAAGTTCAAGATTCTTGTCCTAAATCCCATAGGTCCCGCGCTACCTGAAGCGGAGCCAGCAGCGGCAGGCGCGGCCGTCGGGCGACGCAGCGACGGGCGGCGGTTCGGCCCGGCAGCGGGCGTCGGCGTGCGCGCAGCGCGGCGCAAAGGCGCACCCGGCGGGCCAGGCGTCGGCGCCTGGGACGACCCCCGGGATGTCCCGCAGACGGCGGCGCGGGGGGTCGTCGAGGCGCGGCACCGCCGCCAGCAGTCCCTGGGTGTAGGGGTGGCGCGGCGCGGCCAGTACTTCCCCCGCCGCACCCGACTCCACCACCTGCCCGCCGTACATGACGCACACCCGCGCCGCGCGGCCCGCCGCCAGCGCCAGGTTGTGGGTGATCAGCAGCACCGCGAGCCCCTCCTCGTCCGCCAGACGGCCGATGAGGTCGAGCACCCCCCGCTGGGTCACCACGTCGAGCGCCGTGGTCGGCTCGTCGGCGATCAGCAGCTTCGGCCGTCCCGCGAGCGCCATCGCCAACATCACCCGCTGCTGCATGCCGCCGCTCATCTCGCAGGGGTAGGCCCGCGCCTGCCGCTCCGGATCGGGGAGCCCGACCTTGGAGAGCAGGTCGACCACGCGCGCCCGCCGCGCGGCGGCGGGGAGCGCGCGCAGGCATTCGGCAACCTGGTCGCCCACGCGCATCACCGGATTGAGGCTCCCCGCGGGGTCCTGGAAGACATAGGCCACCCGCCGGCCGCGGATTTGTGCCAGAGACGCGGGGTCGCCAGCCGAGACATCGACGCCGTCGAGGACGATCCGCCCCGACACCTCGGCGCGGTCGGTCGGCGGCAGACGGGCGATCGCGAGGGCCGTCAAACTCTTGCCGCAGCCGCTCTCGCCGACCACGGCCACGCATTCGCCCGGCGCCACCTGCAGCGACACCCCGCGCACCGGATGCAGCCGCGCGCCGTCGCGCCGGAAGCCGATGTGCAGATCGTCGACGGTGAGCAGCACCCCGGCCATCACTGCCTCCACCGGCGCCGGAGCAGCCGGTTGGCGCCCAGCACCGCCACGTAGAGCCCCGCCGCCAGCTCGACGATCGTCGCGCCCGGCGGCAGCTCTGGAACGTAGCTCAGCGCCAGCCCGCCCAGCGACACCACTGCCGCCAGCGCCACGGCCAGCGCCATCATCCGGTCGAGCCGCCGCGTGAGCAGGCCGGCGGTCGCCGCCGGCAGGGTCAGCAGCGCCACCGCCAGCACGATCCCCGCCACCTGCACCAGCAGCACCACCGTCAGCGCCGTGAGCAGGTGGATCACCGTCTCGTAGAAGCGGACGCGCAGCCCGCGCAGCCGCGCCAGTTCCTCGTTGAAGGCGACGCACAGCAGGCGGTTGTAGAAGAGCAGCACCACGCCCAGGACCACCGCGTCCAGCAGTGCCATCAGCGCCAGATCCCCTCTGCCAACCAGCAGAATCGAGCCGAGGAGGTAGCCGCCGAGGTCCTCCTGGTATCCCGGGGTCAGCGCCAGAAACGTGATCCCCAGCGCCATGCCGACCGACCACAGCACGCTCAGCACCGCGTCGCGCCGCTGGCCGCCCCGCTCGCTCAGCCCCGCCAGGATCAGCGCCACGGCCACCGCCGTCGCCACGGCCCCCAGCATCGGCGTGAACCACGCGATGTCGAACCGCCGCTGCAGCAGCCGCGCCAGCCCCAGTCCGGCCAGGACGCAGTGCGACACGGCGGCGGCCGTGTAGGTCGTGCGGCGCACCACCACCAGGCTGCCGACCACCCCGGCGGCGACGGCGGCGAGGAGGCAGGCCGCCGCCGCGGTTTGCAGAAAGAGGTGCTGCTGCAGATCGGCGATGAAGGTCATGGGCCTTTCTCCCCGTCCGCCGCGCCGCAGGCGCACCCCTGGTGCGGCGAGGCCAGCACGCCCGAGGCGTCGACCACCTGGCAGGAGGTCCCGTGGCGCAGCAGCGCCATGCGGCCGCCGCCGTAGGCGGCCTGGAAGGTGTTGTCGGCGATGTCGGCGATGGGATGCAGGCCGGCGGTGCGGCTGACGCACAGGACGTGCGACGCGCTGGCCGTGACCACGCCGAGGTTGTGCGAGACGAAGAGAACGGTCAGCGACCCGGCGAGCTGCCGGAACAATTCGTGCAGCCGATCGGCCGTGGGCGGGTCGACATTGGCGGTCGGTTCGTCGAGCAGGAGCAGATCCGGGTCGCCCGCCAGCGCCTGCGCGATCAGCACCCGCTGCCGCTCGCCGCCCGAGAGGTCGGCGAAGGGACGCCGCTCGAAGCCGACGAGATCCACGCGTTCCAGCGCGGCGGCGGCGGCGCGCCGTTCGCGGCGGCCGAAGGCGCCGGACCAACGCCGGTCGAGCGTGCCCATCAGCACCACGTCGCGCACGTCGACGGGGAAACGGGTGTCACAGGCCAGCACCTGCGGCACATAACCCATGTGCAGGCGCGCCGCGGCGGGGGGCTCGCCGAAGACCCGCACCGTGCCGAAGCGCGGTTGTTCCAGGCCGAGGATCAGCCGCAGCAGCGTCGTCTTGCCGCCGCCGTTCGGTCCCACCACCGCCACCAGCGCCCGCGGCGGGACGGTGAAGGTGACGTTGTGGAGCACCTCGCTGGCGCCATAGGCGAAGCAGACGCCATGGAAGGCGACCGCCGCCCCGGTCGTGTCGCCGGCGCTCACGGCTGCACCTCCGGCGCGATTCCGGCCGCCATGCGGCGTGCCGTCTGAAGGAGGTTTTCATCCCATGCTGCGGCCAGCGGATCGATCACCTCGACACGGCAGCCGAGCGTCGCCGCCGCACGCCGCACCACCGCCTCGGGCGCATCTGGATTGCTGAAAAGCGTGCGCACCCCTTCGCGGCGGACGGCGGACACGAGGTTGGCCAGATGTCTGGCCGACGGCGTCTTGCCGTCGGCCTCGAGCGCGTGTTGTTTCAGTCCGTAGGCGGCGGAGAAGTGTCCCCACGAAGGGTGGTAGACGAGCAGCGTCGCCCCCGCCGCCGGCTTGAGCAGCGCGCGCACGTCGGCGTCGACGGCGTCGATCCGGGCGCGGGCGCGGGCCAGTCCCGCGCCGATGGCGGCGTGATCGTCGGGCAGAATCGTGCGCAGCGCGGCGGCGCAGCGTGTGGCGACCTCCGCCATGCGCACCGGCGCCAGCCAGACGTGCGGGTCGGCGCCGTCTTCTCCATGACAGTGATCGTCGGCCGCGTGGTCGTGCGCGGCCGGCGCCGCGAGTCCGCCCACGGCCACGCAGTGCAGCGCGGGGTTCTGCGCCGCGGCGCGGGCTGCAATGGCGCGCTCGGTTTCGAGACCGATATAGAGAAAGGCCTTGGCGGCGCCCAGGGCCGCGACCTGGCGGGGCGCCGGATCGAAGGTGTGGGGGCTCTGGCCCGGCTTGAGCAGGACGACGGATTCAACCCGGTCGCCGGCGATCGTGTCGACCACCCATTGCAGCGGCGGGATGCCGACGGCGACGACGGGACGGTCGGCCGCGGCCGCGGCCGCCACCGCCAGCAGAAACGTCCCGCCCGCCGCCCGCAAGAAGCGCGCGGGGGAAAGGAAACAGCGGGGGGACAGTCTGTGCGGCATGGGAGTTCCTCCAAACAGCGCAATGATACAGGGAGACACGCGGTGGGGCAATCCGAACGTTCCGCGCTTTACACCGGGTGCGCAAGCGGGCACAATGGAGGGCCATTGACTCAAACCACGCCTCGCCTGCCAAAGGAATCCGACTATGCCGAAGATCACGTTTATGGGTGCGGGGAGCACAGTGTTCGCCAAGAATGTGCTGGGCGACGCCATGCTCACCGAAGCCTTGCGCGAAGCCGACATCGCCCTCTACGACGTCGACGCCCGCCGTCTGCGCGAATCGAAGAGGATGCTGGACACGCTGAACAGCAACACCAACAAAAACCGGGCCCGGATCACCGGCTATCTTGGCGTCGCCAACCGCCGCAAAGCGCTGAAAGGGGCCAACTACGTTGTCAACGCGATCCAGGTGGGCGGCTACGACCCCTGCACCATCACCGATTTCGAAGTCCCGAAGAAATACGGTCTGCGCCAGACCATCGCCGACACCCTCGGCATCGGCGGCATCTTCCGCACCCTGCGCACACTGCCGGTGATGCTCGATTTCGCGC
>CAYVKQ010000296.1:299-4256 GCA_964451945.1 uncultured Lentisphaerales bacterium | reverse complement strand
GAGAGTAAAGGGCGCCTGCGGAACGGTCAGCCATCCGGTCCCGTTCCGATAGTCCACTCCTTGAGGGGTGACATGCAGCGCGGCGGTCGCGTCCACGGCATTGCTGACGGTGAGTGTGCCGGCGTCCATGCCGCCGACGGCGGCCGAAAAGACCAGATTCGAAGGCAACACCGATCCCGACGCCTGCCCCAGGGCGATCACGAGCCCGGAGACCGGCGCCTGAACCACGAGATTGGAGGACGAGTATGACCCCGCCTTCACGGCCGTCACGCGGTAAAGGCCGTTCGAAATCGCCCCAGTCAGGAGAAAAGCGCCCGCGGCATCGGTCACGGTGCTCAGCAGTTGGTCGCCGCGCACGGCCCGGACCGTTGCCCCGGGAATCGGGTCGGACGTACTCGCATCGATCACCGTGCCCGCCAATGTCACAAACGAGCCCACTTCCAGATCAAACCGCGATTCAATCACCGTGCCGCCTGCGTCGGTCAGCGTCTGCAGCAACGTGATGATCGTCCCCGGCTCCAATTCGGCCGACAACCGTAGACGCGCGGCCGCTTGCGCGGGAACCTCGCCTCCCGGACCCACACTGCCATAGCCGACCGCCACGGGCGAACCGTCGAGCAGGACCGCATGCAGGGACGGATTGCCCGCGACCAACACCACATAGCTTCCTGAAAGCCCGTTGACCGCGGCCGACCCGTAGTTGAACATCCACGGCAGCAGCGAGACCGTCTCGCCCGGTTCGGCCCGGCCATCCCCGTCGCCCGCGAGGCCTGCGCCGCTGTCGGCGATGTCGCAGCGCGAGATGCCCAGACCGCTGTCGGGAATATCGGACACCGCCAGGTCGTCCACGTACCAACCCGCCGGATTGCCGCCGAGGAACACCTGTTCGTCCGACACAAAACGGAAACGGACGGCGAGCACCTGATGGCCGAACTCAGGCGGCAATTCGATCCGGACACGTTGCCAACCCGAGCTGCCGCGGTTCAGCAACGTGGCGCCGCCGGAGATGTCGGCATACGGTGTCACATTGTGCCAGACACCTTTCGCGAACACCTCGATCTGGCCATAGTCGCCATAGGGGACGGGCGCCGGCAGGACCTCGTTGATGAAGTCCATGGAATACTGTACGTCCAGCCAGTGCCGGAACGTAATCAGTGGCGCGCCGCGCACGGCGAACTGCGGGGAAACCACGACAGCATTGGCGCCATTGGGATAGCGGCCGTCGAGGATCGTCCCCCAGCAGCGGGTAGCGTCCAGCGGCCCGTAGGTTTCGGGCGTGCCATACTGCCAGCAGGCGTTGTTGTTGATGTTGCTGACCGACCAGCCTTCGCCACCGCGCTCGAAATCGTACCGGGCCACCGTTTCACGCCCGACCGTGGCGACCGTCAAATAGTCACCCGTCTCCACGCTCAGCCTGTCGGCCGGCAGGTTCGTCGTATTGCCCGCCAAATCCTCCGCCCATACGGTCACATAATAGCGGGTGAACGGATTCAGCCCGGAGAAACTGGCCAGTTGGCTCGTTGCGAACGCAGGGCATTCAACCGCGTCCCAGTCGGCCGGCGGCAACTGCGGCCCGATGCGGGCGCCCCCCCTGGCCATCTCGTCCGTATTCCAGGCGACGGTCAGCGCCGTTTCATCCGCCGCCGCCACATGCAGGTTGGAAATCACCGGCGGGATGTCATCCACGGCCGCCGTATCCTCGAATGCTTTCATGGTGGGCGGCTGCTCCCAGCGCGCCACAACGGTGCAGCCGTTGGTCGCGCCCAGGCCGGCCAGCGGCACCGGATCGGAGGCAAAGTGGCCGATGGCGGTGAGCGCGCCGTAGCGCAGGCACACCAGGTTGGTCTGCCCCACGACACCCGTCTCGTTGGTGACCATCAGTTGTACCGCCACCGCTTGCTGGGCCATGTCCACCATGGGCCAGACCACCTCGACACTGGCGGCGGCGTCCGACCGGTAGGCTTCGCGGTCGAGGCGGAACTCCACAGCGATGCCGGCCAGCCATTGCGCGGGATCGCCGAACAGGTTGCTTTCGTAATAGATCCAGCGCATGCAGCTTTCGTCGATGCGCGGCGCGTTGCGTTCATGCGCCTGCTGGTTCAACTGGCCGACCTGCGGAACCAAGTCCCCGAAAAAGGCGTTCCAGAACCAGCGGTTGTACCGTTGGCTGGGTCCATCCGTCGTGTTGTACGAGCCCCATCCGAAACGGGAGTTGAAGACGCCGCCGAAAAGTCCGCTTTCCGTGCCGCAGACCAGCGTTTCGGCGACGCATTCCTCGTCGAAAGCGCCCGGATAGCACCCCTGCGAATAGAGGAAACCGGGCTTCTGATTCGCCCACAAGGCATCGACTTCGGCACTCGTGAACTTCATGCAGTAATCGGTGTCGCAGTGGCCGAGATGGTTCATCAGCGAGAACCGGTCGGTATTGACGAGGTTCGCCAGTTCCGTGTTGTCCCACGCGTCGCCGGGCGCGTCGTAGAGCGTCGCCACGTCGGTATGGATGCCGAGAGTGGCAAAGCCCGCCGTACGGTAGCCGTGGGTATCGGCGCCCAGGCGGATCTCTTCCATGGAGGCGGTGGCATACTCGGAGACGCCGCCGAAGCCGAGATGCTCGCCAATGAACAATGCGCCTCGCAGGTAGGGAGCGGACGCGTCGAGACGGTCCGCCTCATACTGAACCTGTTTTGCAACCCATTGCATCAGTTGAAGGTCGTCATCCACGGGGACGCGTCCGACCGCAATCTCGGCATACAGATCGATGTCGCTCCCCGGGCGTCCGTCGAGGCGGTCGGCGCCATCGGTGGGCTCGCCCCAGACGCCGTCGCCGTCGGAATCGAATGAGCCGTCCAGACACTGGAAATAGAGGTCGCTGGGAATGTAGTCCTGCTCGCCGCCGGCGGTGGCGAACAACCGGCGCATCGGCACAATCTGGCTGTCGCCGCCCAGGAGGACGTACTCGGTACCCCACTTGTCATACGCATCCTGGATAAAGGCGCGCACCTGCTCCGCCTCGTCCCTGCCGGCATAGGCCGCCTTGATCGCCTCGACCGTCACGATCGTGGAGGTGAGCCCTTGCGCCCGGCGCAAGTCCGCGATCGTGTCGAAATTCCACAACAAAAGCGTATCGCGAATGGCCTCGGAGGTGATGATCACATGCTTGAAATCGTCCGATGGCACGCAGGGAAGCCCCGGCTCACCGTCATCCAGCCTGACCGGCGTATCGGAACCGCCCAGCGGCTTGACCCCCCCGGCGTCCGGATCAGCGGGCGCCCGGGCGTCGTCGAGCGACTCAACCGAGTAGGCGGCAAGGGCATCCGGGTTGTCTAACAGTGCGGCCACTGCAATCGCATCCGTTGCCGACCGGAGCCGCGCCCGCCAGGTTCCGGGCTCTGTCGCCTTCGATCGCGCAACCACGGTCTTGGCGCGCGTCACAACCTTCACCGACATCTCCTCGTAGGCGACCAGCCTGCCGCTCAGGGGATAATAGCGGACCGGATACAGGACCACGTCCGCGAATGCCACGCCACGCTTGGTTTGAAGCGAATACGGTGAACACAAAACGCCCGGGTAGGGGGCGTCGGCAGCATACAGATCCGCCTTCCTCGGCGTGTCGCGGCGCTCCTGCGGACGGCTCAACGGATAGGGTTCGCGCGCGTGGCGAACCGGCGCCGTCAGCGTATACGTTCGCGTGGGCCCCGGAACGACCTCGACCTGAACAACGTCATGCCCTTGCGGAATCGCGATCCGTGCCGCAATCATCGGCAGCACCGGTTCACCGGCGCGTGTCGAATAATCGGCCGAGGCGATCAGCACGTCGACCGAGCCATCGGGAAGCGGCACCAAATCTGGAACTGGAAATCGATACGCCAACTGTTGCACATCCGCACTGGCAGAAACGGACCGCACCTGAATGACGGCGCTTGCCGACCCGTCCGGCAGCGCACCGCTCGCAGTCCG
>CAYVKQ010000296.1:0-289 GCA_964451945.1 uncultured Lentisphaerales bacterium | reverse complement strand
CTGCCGCGGCATCCAAAGCCGTACCCGACAGGGCGCAGACCAGCGCCCACAGCAACGCGGGGCGGGTACGCATAATCAAGTGTTTATCAAGCATATTCCACGTCTCCAGAATCTCCCGTCACTCCGCCGGACCGGAAAATCACTGTCAATGCTCTCCCATGTCTCCGCAGTTCCCGTTGCAGGGAGAAAACAGAGAAACCAAAGAAAATGCGTTATTCCCCCGCCTTTTTCCTCGCTCACCGACGCGAATCCTCTACCTAAGGTAATGTGTCGTTTACTATACCTGATC
>CAYVKQ010000295.1:2404-4275 GCA_964451945.1 uncultured Lentisphaerales bacterium | reverse complement strand
TCTGAACATATCGCCGGACTGGGAGTACACCAGCACAAGGATTGAAGGTGAATCGACATTCGCGTTTCATTCTTCTGGCACATGCCCCGGGTACTCGATCAAGATATCCGGGTGGCGCTTGCGGAAAATACCCGGCGCGCAGATCACGCAAGACGAACTGTTTCTGCGCGGACTCGACGAGTTGAATCGCCATCTTGGAGACAGCGTCTGCCCTGGACGAAAAGGGCTGGAAACGCTCAAAACGAAGGTGAAGGAAAAGATGTTCCCACCCGGTGGCCTCATGCCTCCCGATTGGATGAGCAAGATGGCGGCGGAAAACCAAAAAGCGTATGAGCAGGAATTTCTGATTGAGCTGAGAAGGATTCTCTTTTCCCCGCGCGTGGCCCGCCTGAGCGTGCCCTTGCTGACCCTTATCATCCGCGACAGCGCCGAATATAGACTCGACAAGGAGCCGTGGTCCCATAGTGGGCCGCCGCGCGAGCTTCGGCATCTCGCCGCCTCGGGATTTGACAGCCAGTGCCCGTTGGGCATCCTTGCGCGGCCGCCAACCGGGAAGTACCTTTGGATCGTGTCCAAGTTCAAAGAGTGTGCAATCGAATTGAAATGGAACCGCCGTGCTGCCATTGAGGCCGAGTATCCATTGATGATGCCTAGACTTGAAGAGTTCATGCGCACAATCATGGTGCAGGCCCGTGGGCAGGCCGGGGGCGCGCCAAAAAGACATAAGAATGTATCGATCAAAGAAGCCGCCTTGATATTGGGAGTCAGCGAAAGAACAGTCAAGAATTGGGAGGCGGGTAAATATACGCCGGAGGAGTGGCCGGGACGTGCCGACGCTATCGCCCTGCGGGCTTTCATGGAGACAAAGAAAAGCCGCGACGCGACGAAACGAGGACTGAAGAACATTGTGCGCGGCAAAGCGACTGACAGCCTGCCCGACTTGGCAGAGCAAGCACGACATGACGCTTGGAGAGATCAGGTTTTGCGATAATTCTAAAGCATCAGAAAGCGTTGATCCTAGCCGCCCTGCGTAACTGCGGGCGGCTTTTTGTTTCCCAAGAGGGAAGGAAATGGGAAGCGGAAAATACTTGTTTTGCCCAATAGATAAAAGTGTTCACGGCGTTTTCCCCAAAGAATAAGGGGCAAGAAACGGGCATTTTTCGGCAAGGGTGCGAGAAGGCACACCATGACGAGGAAAGGACAACGCCGTGAATTTGACCCTGGAACAACTAATGGCCCGGTTGCTGGCCGCGACACCCGGCGAACGCGCGCGGGTCGCCGCCGTCTTCACCGGGGCGGCAACCGCCCCGGCGGCACCCGCCGACCGCCGCCTGTTCACCATCTCGGACGCGGCACGCGAACTCGGCATCAGTCGCGCCACGGTTCACCGCTGCTTGGCCGACGGTCGGCTGCCAGCAATCGAGGTGCGTGCCGGGCGGCGCCGGATTTCGTCCGCCGCGTTGAGCGCGTTTGCCGCCGGCCGGGGGGCGATGGCATGAAGACCAAGATCACCTTCGTCCACCTCTGCCGTCTTCGATCCCGCCCCGATGCCGCCTGCCGCCGTCCCGGCTGGGGCAACTGCTCACGATGCGGCTCCTGGCGCGAGCTAGTCGGGGGCGGGAAGGGGTTCCGCTTTCCCCGCTTCTGCGACGTTTGCCTGCGCCGCATGGATAAATCGGAGGAAGCCCGCAAGTGAAAGCCTTCCTTCCTGCCGCGCTAAAGGTATCCAAACGGATGCCCGTCTTTCCCTGTGGCGAGGGGAAGAAAACCCCGCTCTCACCGCACGGATTCCAGGACGCCACCACCGACGCGGACCAACTGCGGCGCTGGGGCGGCTTGTGGCCGAACGCCAACCTTGCCATTCCGACGGG
>CAYVKQ010000295.1:0-2304 GCA_964451945.1 uncultured Lentisphaerales bacterium | reverse complement strand
ATGGCGCTTCACGCCTGGCATCCTCAGCGCGGCCTTTCGTTGTGGGATGAATGGGCACGCACCTGCCCAGCCAAATACGACGAGCGGCTGCCCCCGAGGAAGTGGGCGAGTTTCAAGGACAAGCCCGGCGGGGTGAAGCTGGGGACGCTCTTTGAGTACGCCCGACGCGGCGGATGGACTCCCACCCCGGCGCCCCGCGTCTTCCTGCGTAGTGGCGCTACCAAGACCGCCGCCTCACCCACTACGCCGACCGCCATGACGGGCAAGCCCGACTTCGAGTCTATACGGGCGCGGCTGTGGGAACTGGCGCAGGCGAAACTTTCAGCAACGGAACTCTACCGCAACTCCGCCGCCGCCGTTGTCGAGTGGCTGCACGGGCGGGGTCGATTCTACTTTCATGCCGAGCGCCGGGACTTCGCAAGCGTCATGCTCTTCGATGCCGAGCGCAAGTTGCTGCTGCCAGTCCAGAGTGACGACTTTCTCGCCTGGCTGGCCGACGCGATGGCCGTCAACCGGAGCGAGCGTCTTTTTCTATTCGTAGCGTCCGCCGTCGAGACCGAGGGGCTTTCGGATCGTTCAACGGGTATCACTCCCGCCGCCTATTGGGCCGCCCGTCCCGGCGCCTGCTACATATCGAACGGGCCGGGGAGCATGGCCCGCGTGTCGGCTGGCCGTGTCGAGATCGTGGACAACGGCACGGATGAAATCCTCTTCCCCTATGGCGCCACCTTGCCCCCGTGGACTCTAAAGGATCCTCGCGACCCGTTCGAGAGTTGCGCCCTGTTCCGCGACATGGCCGCCGCCGCGCCGCATGGCCCGATGCTCTTCAAGCTGTGGGCAACGGCGCTACCCGCGGACGGAAAGACCAAGCCGCCCGTCTGTGTGACGGCGCCGGTTGGAGGCGGGAAGACCGCCCTTGTCCGCGGACTATTCGCCCTGCTGGGCATTTCCGAGACCGTCAACGCCGTAACGAAGACGGGCGAGGGCGACTTCTGGGCCGCCGTGGACGCGGGCGGCCTGGTGTGCTTCGACAACTGCGATACCCGCGTTGACTGGCTGGCCGACGCCCTGGCCGCCGCCGCGACTGCGGGCACGTTCACAAAGCGCGCGCTGTACACCGACCGCGACCGCGTGACCCTGCGCGCGCGTGCATCTATCGCCGTGACGAGCGCGAACCCCACATTTGCCGCCGACGCCGGCCTTGCCGACCGGCTGCTGGTGGTGCGTCTCAACCGCCGCACGGGAGAGACTGCCGAGGGCGCCCTGTTCGATGAAGTCCGGGCGAACCGCGACGCCGGGCTGTCCTGGATTGCCCGCACCTTGGCGGGAGCGTTGGCCGACACGGCACCCGTTCCGTCCGGTTTGAACGCCCGACACCCCGACTTCGCCGCGTTGGCCGCGAGGCTGGGCCGGGCGATGGGCAGGGAGGCGGATGCCGTCGAAACCCTGCGGGCCGCCGAGCGTGACAAGGGGATGTTCAACCTGGAAAACGACGCGGTCGGCGCCGCGCTGTTGGAGCTGGTATCCGCTGGACCGTTCGAGGGCACCGCCGGGGCGCTGCTGGAAGCGCTGAAGAGTGTCGATCCGGCATTCGAGGGCCGGTTATCCGAGAAACGCCTGGGCAAAAGGCTGTCCAAGCTGTGGCCGCACCTGGAAAACACGCTTTCCGCCGTCAAAGACCGCGACGGACACACCCGGACATGGCGCTATTTGTTCAAGCCGCCAGCGGGTATTGCGGGGTTTGCGGGGTTTGGAGAGGCTTTTTCAGAAAAGTCCCACACGGGAGAGAATATAGAGAGTTTTACGAAAACACCGCTTGAAACCCCGCAAACCCCGCAAACCCCCGAGCCGACCCTGTTCGACAATGTCGAAGAACTGGAATCCGAAGCTGTGGAGGTTGACCTGTGAAGCGACCCCTGATTGCGATAGACCCCGGCGCTTCCGGCGGCCTGGCCTGGACGGACGCGGACGGCATCACCCACGCCGAACCCATGCCGGCGGGAATGACCGCCCAGGCCGATCGACTCCGGGCGCTGGCCGCGGAACTGCCCGGTGCCGAGGCCGTTGTCGAGAAGGTGGGGGGCTACATGCCCGGCAACTCCGGGCCGGCCGCCGCGACTTTCGCGCGCCACTGCGGCAACCTGGACGCGATCCTGTACATGTCTGGTCTGCCCGCCGAGGCCGTGGCGCCCGGCGTGTGGCAGAAGGCCCTGGGCGAACTGCCCCGCGAAAAGGCCGACCGCAAGCGAGCGATCCGCGAGGCGATGCAACGCCGATACCCGGCGCTGTCCGTGACCCTGAAGA
>CAYVKQ010000294.1:0-4281 GCA_964451945.1 uncultured Lentisphaerales bacterium | reverse complement strand
CGCTTCGCCCGGCGATCGTCCGAAGGATAGAACACGCCGTCCTGATCGTCGCCGACAAAGGGAGGCGCGGTTTGCTTCGGCTCGCCCGCAGGCATCCATTGCACCCCGGACAAATCCGAGCGGTACAGGTTGTGGTAGTGGCTCAGGAAGGCGCGCGCCAGCTTCAGCGAATCGGGGGGAACGTCGTGCGGATGGTTCGGGAACGAGCGCCACAGCACGCTCACGCCCTTCTCGCGGCACTTCGCCACAAAGTCCCGGCTGATGATGTAGCGCGCGGCGTCGGCGTCGCCGCAGGTGACCAGCCCCGGCACCCCGGCCATTTTTGCCGACGGCTCGTGAAAGACCCCGCAGGCGTGGGAAACCCACGCCCGCGCCTGTTTCGGCTGCCACGCCGGAAAAAGGTTCGCGCACTGCGAGCCCGCGGAGTAGCCGTAGAAAAGCAGTTTCGCCGTGCAGACAGGGTACCGTTTGCGGATTTCCTCCAGCGCGTCCGCCAGAGCCTTGCCCGACCAGACTTCCGGCTCCCAGTAATTGTCGTCCTTGAATCCCGGGCAGACGATAAAGACGCCCTCCTTGTCCGCCCACTCGCCCCAGCCCAGACGGCCTTTGGCGTCCTCCACCCCGTCCGTGTTCCGCCCGCCGAACAGCACCAGCACGCGGTTCGACTCGCGGCGCGCGGCATCATAACCCTTCGGGATCCGGAACCATACCGTCACCGTCCGGTTCGGTCCTTCCCGCAACCTCGTCGCGACCTTCACGCACTTCACGTTCGGCGGCAACGGTTCCTTCTTCTGTCCCGGTTTCGATCCCTGCGCGAACGCCGTTGCGCAAAGAAAGACAGACAGAAAGAGCAATACGTTACCCGGCGACTGCATAATCCATCGGTTTTTCAGGGTGTTGCATCACTCATTGTTCCTGTTCAGTGTTTGAATTGCATTAATAAAATCAACCTGATTTGACGTTGACAGCCATGCGATTATCGAATTTCTATTTGTTTTATGACGCTTGGTTTTTTTAATTTGCGACAAAAGCGCGTTCCGGATAAAAACACGATCCTTGTCGTCATCAATCATTGTCATTACCGATGTAAACGCACCTTCGTGCAATTCAAAACTGCGGAAAACATCAAGAAAAAAAGCGACTTTGTCGGATTCCGTCATCCGATCCATTCCGCTTTTATAAACAGTATAAATCGCAACGTCGACAGGCGCTCTTTTGTTTTCTTTACGAATCTTTCCGCACACGGACAACGGTTCAAATGCATACCAAGCGAATCCGCCCATCAGCACGAAACATATCGCCAACCCTGTTGCTTTTATTAAATATTTCATTTTATTCCACCACCCGAAGTGTTCCAAAAATATGTCTGATATCCCCATTACTATCCCAAGCGGATTGATAGCTTGTTGCCTGAATCAGGCTTATAACATCGTTACCATTCGGGTCAGTTATTGTAACACACCCTAAAGAAATTGTTCCCACATGAAGTCGGAATTGCCCCCTTACAACCCCATTTGGCCCAATTGTCCAATCATTCCAAACGTCATCGTATCGATACAAGTCAAACCAATCCAACCTGCTTTTATCATTAACAATATCATACAATCCAAATGGCAACGGTCCGACATCTGGCAACCACTGATGATCGGGATCGCTGTCCCCTGAAAAAGCAGTCACAACGATCTTTTGTTTGGTATCCAAATCAGTAATTGTTAATGTGTGCTTTGTTATCGAAAACACTGCCTGCACCAATGCGCCCAACCAGTCCACGCAGTCCGTCACCCTGCTGTTGCAGTAGGCCAGATTGTTCCACCCGTCGGGATACCCCAGCGGATCGGCGGTCTGCCACTTGCCGAGCCCGGGGCGGTAGGCGCGGAACAGGAAGGCGTAACCAAGGTCGCCGACCATGGGCTTGCCGGTGAAAAACTCTTCGGCACTATTGCCGCCGGTCTCGCCGAACGCCGTGCGGGCGACGGTCTTGAATCCGTCCGTGCCCATTGCGCCCAGCGTGCTGCCGAGCATGTCGTTGAACAGCACCTTGTCGCCCGCCAGCACCGGCGCGCCTCCGCCCGCGTGGGGCTCGTTCACGTACTCCGTACCGTCGCGCCGGATGAGGGCGAGGCCGTCCCACAAAAAGCTCTCGGTCTTGTCGCCATGCGTCGCGGCAGCGAGCTGCCCGCCCGCGTGGTAGCCGAAGGTTGCCGTCACTTAACCTTCTTCGGAGACGCTGACCACCTTGTCGAGCCAGCCGTAGCGGTAGCTCTTGCCGCCCTCCTCAACGAGGCGGCCGGCCGCGTCGTAGCGGTAGCGGGTCGTCAGGATGCCGTCCTCCTCGGAACTGACGAGCTGGTTGGCCTTGTCGTAAACGTAGGTCGTGGTCACGCCGCCGACGGTCTTGGAGAGGATGTTTCCCGCAGGGTCGTAGGCGTAGGTCTCGACGGGCTTGTTGTCCGCGTCCAGCACGGCGGTGAGCTGGCCCTTGGCGTCATAGCGGTACTGCCGGACCTTGCCGTCCACGGACCGGCCCGTGACCTGGCCGTCCGGCGCGTAGAAGTACTTCAGCGTCGAGACGGGATTGAGGCTGCCGCCCAGAACCTTGCCCGCCAGCCACCCTTCCGGCGTGTACGCGTACTCGACCGGCGTGCCGTTGACGGTCTGGAGAACAAGCTGGTTCTTGCCGTTGTAGGCGTACTGGACAAGGCCTTTGTCAGTTTTGATCTGCGAGAGTCGGCCGTAGCGGTCGTAAATCCGGCTTTCGGCGAGCGTCCCCTCACCGGTCTTGGTGACGCGCTCCGTGCGCTGGTTCCAGGCGTTGTAGGCGTAGGTCTCGGTCAGGCTTCCCTCGCGTTTTTCGACGAGCCGTCCGAAATAATCGTATTTCAGGCTGGCCTTGGAGCCGCAGCTCGACGCTTCGGTCACCCTGCCCCAACTGTCGTAGGCCATCGTCTCAATCTGCCCGTTGCCGTAATTCACGGAGATCAGGCGGTCGAGGCCGTCGTACGCGAGCGCGATGGAAATCATGCGGCGGCCTTGAAAAGTGCGCTCGATGGCGGCGACAAGTCCGTTCCCGTTGTAGGTCGCGCGGGTTTTCGCCCCGGCGGGGTCGACGGTCTCGACGCGGCGGTTGTGCGCGTCGTAGGCGATGCGGGTGACGCGTCCGAAGGCGTCGCGAAGCGTCTCGGGATAGCCCTGGCGGGTGTAGGTGACGTCGAGAGACGTCCGCCCGTCGCTGACGGAGACCGGCTGCCCGGCGGCGTTGTTGAGCAGGCGGGTCGTGACCACGGCGTTGCCCTGGGCGTCCAGACGCATCAGGGCCGCGGGATTTCGCTTGGCGTCGTATTCGATACGCACGAGCGGCTCGGGAACGTCCCGCGCGGCGGCCCGGCGCGTCACGAGCGCAAGATCGCCGTCAGGCGTGTAGGCGTACTCGACGTCGTTCTCCGCGAGGTCGCGGACGCGGGTCACGTTTCCGGTCTTTTTGTCGTAGCGGTAACTCGCGACGACGCGCCCCTTGGCATCGGCGATCTGGCGGACCTTGCCCAGATAGGCGACGTCATAACGCATGAAATAATAGACGGTCCGGCTCTTGCCGGAAAAATCGGTGGTCTTGAAAACCCCGTTCTTTGAATCGTACTGATAGGAGGCCGCCCGCCCTTCCTTATCGGTCAGCGCGACGGCGCCCTTGTCGGACCGCTTGTATTTGAAACGGCCGTCGGCCGTAAGGATGCCGGCCAGCTTGCCGGCGGAAGCGGCCTTAACCTTCGCGCGGCGTTCGGCCAGTGTCTCGTGGCGGACTTCCAACGTCTCGGAAGCGTCGCCCTGGCGAACCGCGACGAGATACCCGTGATCGTCATACGCGTACGTCACGGGGTTCAGCATGCCGGTCCGCACGGAGGCCAGGCTGTCGAAGGTCACGGCGGCAAGTTCAGCCTTGGGGTTTTTGGGAGGGATCTGAACTTTCACGGCGGCATAGGCGAGCGTGTTCGAGACGCCGTTGAGCGTCAGTCCGGTGACGTGTTTGTCTGTATAGGTCAACGCCACCTGCGCGCGCCCGTCCTGCGCGACGGAGGCCAGATGTCCGCCGTCGGTATAGGAAAAGTCCAGAGACCGTCCCGACGGGGCGGAAACGGCGGCCAGCCGCGCTTTGCGGTAAGTGAACTTCCAGCCCTCGTACTTGAGTTTGCCGGTGAAGATCCAGTCGCCGCTTGACGCAGCCGCGTCGCCGCCCGCCGGCGTGTCGGCCTCCCAGTCGCCGTAAGGGGTGAAGTATCCGCGCCCTTT
>CAYVKQ010000293.1:0-4290 GCA_964451945.1 uncultured Lentisphaerales bacterium | reverse complement strand
CGGGCTGACGATGGAGCGGATCGTGCAGCTCGTGGAGCAGGGCGAGCGGGGGGCGTTCGCCGACCTGCAGTGGTTCTACCAGGCGATGGAGCGGTCGGACGCGCTGATCGCGACGGTGGTGATGCGGCGGCGGGCGGCGCTTTTGGCGAGCCGCTGGGACGTGATGCCGGAGAAGAAACCGACGGATCCCGTGCTGGCGCGGGAGCAGGCGGCGTTCCTGCGCGACGCGTACGACAAGGTCGGCAACCTGCGGGAGTGCGTGGCCTACCTCTCCACGGCGACCTTCCGCGGCTACGCGCACGCGGAGAAGCACTACGACGGCAAGGGGGACGTGGTGCGCCTGGAGCCGGTGGAACAGTGGTTCTGGTGCCGGCAAGGGATGTTCGGGGAGTGGGAGTACAACCGCGGCGCGCGGTCGGGCGCGAACGAGGGTGAGAAGGTGCGGCGCGGCGATTTCGTGGTTGTCGAGGCGCCCATGGCCATGGACCGCATCCTGGCGGTGCAGTATTTCCGGCGCAATCTCTGCCTCAAGGACTGGGACGGCTACCTGGAGGTCTACGGCATCCCGTCGGTCTTTTTCGTGGGGCCGCCGGGGGTGACGGCGGCGAAAGAGGAGGAGTACCTGAAGATCGCCCGCGAGCTGCTCAGCGACGGCCGGGGGTACCTGCCGAACGGGACCGACGTGAAGTACGTGAACGGCGGCGGCGCGGCGGGCCGCGCGCCGTTCCGCGACCATCTGGACTACCTGGACAAGCAGATCACGCTGCTGGGCACGGGCGGGCTGCTGACCATGCTCACGGAGTCGGGGAGCGGGACGCTGGCGGGGTCGGCGCACGCCGAGGCGTTCAGGCAGGTGGCCCAGGCCGACGCAGTGCTGGTGGCCGAAGCCTTGCGGCGGGATTTCGACGCTCCCCTACTCGCCTCCGCGTTCTCGGGGTGGCCGGTGGAGGCGGGGTTCGGGATCGAGGTGGAGGGGGCGGGGGAGAGGGAGGGTTGAAGTTGGAGGGTTGAGGAGATGGGCGACGGTTGGCGGGACGGGAGAGAGTGGATTCTTGGCCTTTGAATCCCAGTGCTTCCATCGTCAATGAAACAGGCTCGTTATCGAATCCCCTTTAGGTAAGAGGTAAAAGGCAGCAACAGCCTTGAAGATGATTGGAATCCAGATGGGTGAGGTGACGACGATGATTCCAGCCATGACGCAGTCTGTGAGGAATCTCCGTCGAGAGGCTGCTACGATCAGGCGGGTCGTCACCCAAGCGTCGACTACCATCGCTCCGTAGATCATACGGGAGTTGAATACTGCCCAGTGGCAACGGCAGAGCATGCCGAGGTCTTTCTGGAGAGACAGACCGACCACGACGAGCGTGATGAACAAGGCGATGCGTTCTACCTTCGTCATCTTCATAACTCGGACCCATCTTCGTTTCTTCAGTATTGGGTCAGTTCACGCAGAAGCTTTGCATCCCTGTCATGCCTCAAACCAGCCCGCCCGGGTAGAAAGGCCGCGGCGTAGCGTGCCACGCCATGTGTGAGCGCCCTGCTGCAAGGCGTGGCGTGAGGATGATGCCCCGCCGCGACCCTGTGCCCACAACCTCAGCACGGAAGGCTTTGACGCATGCCCGATGCATGCCAGCCGCTTTGAATACGAGGTCTCACCTTGCTACACCCATTTTGATAAGCCGTTTCGTTTCCGACAACACCGCCTGCAACCCAGTGGCATCGAGTGACCGCAGTCCGTCCAGAACCGCGCCCAAGCCGTCCGCCGTGACCGTGGCGGGGGGTGTCGGGGGCGTGGGCGGTGTTGATGAGATGTCCGGAAGACGTAGGGCCGCGCCTTGTGCCGCCTGCTCCCCGTGGAAGTAATGCGCCGTCATTCCGATTGTCGAATGCCCGGCCTGCCTGCGGACGCTCTCCATATCAACGCCCGCTTCGATCAATCCGGTGATGAAGCTGTGCCGCAGGCTATGGAAGCCGATGCGTGCCACGCGGTGCCCGTACCCCGTCACGGCCTCGCTTGTCTCGATCCCGGCGTCGGTAAAGACCTTCTGTATCAACCGACAGACGGCGGGGGGATTCCGATTATGCAACTCAAACAGTTCGGGAAGCAACACGCCCGTGCGCCGCGCCTGTGGGGTCTTCTCAAGTAGCCGCAGCAATGCCGGATGAATGGTCATTCTGATTGCTTTGCGGCTCTTGTCGGTCTTGTGCGGCGTGAAGGTCATCTTGCCCGCCTCAATATCAAAATCAGACCACTTGAAACTGACACAATCGCCCAAGCGCGCCCCCGTATAGAACCCCAGCGCGAAAAGGGTTTCCATCTCGCCGGCCCCTTCCAACTGTTTCGAGATTGTAGTCAACTGTGCGAGCGTGAGATTCTGTTTTTTTGCGGTGCTGTGCGGGGCCGCCTCCATCCCTGCGAAGGGGTTGGCTTTGATCCTTGCCACATCGGCCAGCACGGTGAAGAACAATCGCAGAAAGGCAAGGGTTTTGTTGCGGGTGTTCGGAGACCATTCCCTGCCAAACTCCCGAATGTATCGTTGCGCCTGTTCCGGCGTAATCTCCCGCAGTTCACGGGGTGCCGGTTCACCGCGCTTATCCAGTTTCGGATATGTCTTTCCCAGCCAATCGCAGAATGCAGACCAGCGGCCTTGATAGTCAGCCAAGGTGCGCGGCCCCGGCGATATCTTACGGCCCCTGTTTGTCCGTCCCTTGGGGGCATCGACAAACGCCTGCCACGCCGCCAGCGTGGTCAGGGCTGGGGCTGATTCCGCGAGCTTGGCAAGCTGATCCTCAACGGACGTTAAGGACGCCTGAACCGCAGCCAGCCGCGCGGCGTCGTTTGACAGGGTCAGCGGTTCAAGCAGCCGATCCCGGACGGCCTGGGCCTCTGACAAATCTGCGGTGCCCGTTGACTGAACCAGCCGACGCCCGCCGGGTAGTCTGGCCTGAACATACCACGTTGAACCACGCTACGTTAAATGCCGGGTGTCTGACTTCTGTTTTTTCGTTGCCATAGCCGCGCCTTCCCTTTCGCATGGTTTCCGAAACACGGCGCAACCATACCAAAAAAAGGGCGGCTATTGCAACACAATTACAACAGTATGCCTAATTATTTAGGTTTGTTGACTTTTGGGCGGATTTTAAGTCCGGTGCGTCTGCCATTTCGCCACCCAGGCGTGATTACTCAAAAATAGCTGTTTTATTGGTCAAGGCCGATTCATTGAAGCAGGTATCGCCCCCTCGGTCAAGCGCGCCCGTAAGGTGGCAGCAATTCTGATTTTTGGCTGGAATCCTCGGGGTCGGGGTCGGGGTCGGGGTCGGGACCGGCATCGATAGAACCAAGGGTGTAGCTGATCTGCCGGAACGGACGCCGTTTCTTCTCTGGGTGCCGGTACTGGCGGCCGGAAAACGTTTTGAAACGATGATTGACTTTCTACCCCCCTCCGCACAATGTATAACAACGTTGTGGCCCGGCTTTCGCAATCCCGCGCGGATGCGGGAGGAGAGCGGGTTGTCGACGCAGGAGAGTCCGGGAAATCGGCACTCTCAAGGAGGATTCATATGTCGCAAGCGATCTTCCGCGCGGCGTCCGCCGCGTGTTTCTGGGCTTCGTTCTGTGCGTGCGCGCTGGCCACGCCGATTTTCGTGACGAGAGATGGCGCGGGCGCGGGCACCGGCGCCGACTGGGGGAACGCCAAGGCGTTCACGAACGCGTGGGCGACGCTGGTGGAAGGCGACGAACTCTGGCTCAAGGCCGAGACGTATGCGCTCCCGGCGGCGATGGCGACGGACAAGGCGGTCGCGCTCCGCGGCGGCTTCGCCGGAACGGAATCCACGGCGGCGGAGCGCACGGGAGACGCGCGCACGACGTTCGACGGCGGCGGCACGATTCCGACGACGGCGGCGGGAGCGACGGCGCTCCTGTCGTTCACCGCGGCGAGCGGCACGGTGACGCTCGACCGCATCGAGGTGAAGCGCAGCTTCATGCGCGGCGTCGAAAAGATCGGTGGCGCCGACATGACGCTCGACGGCTGCCGCATTTTCGACAACGGCTACTACTCCGTGTTAGCGCCCCTGCTCGGACAGGGCGCGTACTTGACCGGCGCGGTGGCGAACTCCCGCCTCTGCATCACCAACTGCCTCTTCGACCGGAACGTCGTCGGCCGGAGCAACAATGATATCGGCAACTGCAATCGCTCGGGCACGGGCGCGTACGTGCAGGACTTCGCAGCCTTCGAGCTGGTCGATACCGTGTTTCTCACGAACGGTCTCCGCTACGGCACGTGCTCC
>CAYVKQ010000292.1:0-4317 GCA_964451945.1 uncultured Lentisphaerales bacterium | reverse complement strand
CCTGCGCCGCGACGTGCTGCAGGAGATGGTCGACAGCGGCATCCGCATCTTCTTCGTGCTGTGGCAGACCTGGAAGCCGCGCTTCCACGCCGAGCCGTGGCGCCCGGACGGAGCGATCGACTTCACCCCGCTCGACGAGTGGATGGCGGCGCTGGCGGCAATGGCGCCCGACATCTGGTTCATCCCCCGCATCTATCTCGACACGCCGCAGTGGTGGGCCGAGCGCCATCCCGGCGAGTGCGCCGTGATGAGCGATGCGGCGCTGTGCGCGGAGCAGACCGACGGCGGCGCCGCGCTGCCCAAGGCCTCCATGGCGTCGCGGCGCTGGCGCGACGACGCCGGCGGGGTGCTGCGCCGCATCGTCGAGCACGTCGAAGCGGGCCCGCACGGCGGCCGCGTGCTCGGCTACATGGTCAACTCGGGCGGGACGGAGGAGTGGGTCGCCTGGGGGGCGCAGCAGGGGCGGCTGGCCGATTACAGCCCCGCCGCCCGGGAGGCGTTCCGCGCCTGGCTGGCGCGGCGCTACCCGTCGGCCGCGGCGCTGGCGGCGGCCTGGCGCGACCCGTCGCTGAAAGGGTTCGACGCGGTGGAGGTTCCCGGCGAGGCGGCGCGCCGCCGCTGCCTCCCCGACACGCTCCGCGACCCCGTCCGCGACCGCGCGGCGATCGACTACGACCTCTTCCTCTCCGACCTTTGCGCCGGCAACCTCCTGGAGTGGTGCCGCATCGTCAAGGAGGCGACCGGCGGACGGCGGCTGACGGGGGCGTTCTACGGCTACCTTCTCTGGCAGACCGGCTACGCCGCCGCTCTGGCGGCCAACGCGCACCTCGCCCTGCGGCGCCTGCTCGACGCGCCGGAGATCGATTTTGTCACCGGCATCGTGAGTTACGACAACCGCGGGTCCGGCGAGCCGGGGAGTTTCATGCTGCCGGCCGAGAGCGTGCAGGCCGCCGGAAAACTGGTGTTCAACGAGGTCGATATCCGCACCCACCTTTCCGGCGGCCGCCCGCCGCGTTCCGAGATCGATCCCTCGTTCCGCAACACCTACGCCTACACCGCCGAGGAGTCGGTCTCGGTCTACCGGCGCGAGTTCGCCCACCACCTGATCCACGGCGCCGCCTGGTGGAACTTCGACATGGGCGGCGGCTGGTACGCCGACCCCGCGATTCGCGCCGAGTTCGCGCGCCAGACGCGCCTCGCCCGCGAGGCGACGGCGTGGGACATGGGGTCGGTCGCCGAGATGGCCGCCGTGGTCAGCGCCGCGAGTCCGGCGTTCCAGCGCCCCTTCACCATGCAGCAGGCGATGGCCGACCCCGCCTGGCTCGACCTCCAGTGCGACCGCGCGACCGTCGGTCTCTACCACACCGGTGTCCCCTTCGACTGGTGGCTCGCCGACGACCTTGCCCGTCCCGACTTCGCCCGCTACAGGCTGGTCTATGTGTTTCACGCTCCCTACATGAGCGCCGCCGAACGGGAGGCGGTCGAGCGCTTGAAAGGGGAGGGGCGCACCCTGGTGTTCTGCGGCTCGGCCGGAATGCTGGACGACAACGGCCTCGGCGCCGAGCAGGCCTCGGCGCTGACCGGCATCCGCCTGCGCCTCGAACGCCGCCGCCGTCCGCTGATCCTCGACGCGTCCGACTACGGCCATCCGGTTTTCGACGAATGCCTGAGCACGGTCACGCTGGGGACCGGCGCGCTGGTCGGTCCGAGCCTCACCGTCGACGATCCGGCGAGCCGCACGCTGGGGGTCTGGCGCGCGACCGGCGAACCGGCGTGGGCGGTGCGCGAGTTCGGTTCGTGGCGCTCCATTGTCTCGCCGGCTCCGATCAACCATCCGGCCGTCCTGCGCGGGATCGCCCGCCTGGCGGGATGCCACGTCTGGGTCGATCCCGGGCGTATCCTCTTCGCCAACCGCAGCCTGCTGGCGGTGCATATCGCCGACTCGCACGAACCGATGCGGATCCACCTGCCGCGGCCCATGGATGTCACCGACCTGGTCGCCGGCCGCGACGTGGCGCGCCACGCCCGCCACTTCATCATCCAGGAGGGGATGCGCCGGTGCACCACCTTCCTCTACCGGCTGCGTCCCTGCGGCGCCGGCCACGCGGGAGGTGCGTCGTGAGCGGCGCCGTCCACGCCGGCGGCGCCGTGCCGCCCACCGCCGACGAACAGTGGCGGAGCGTGTGCGACACCGTCGGCCTCGCGCTCTGGTTCGTGTGGCACTGGCTGCGGCGCCACCCCGGGGAGGAGGTGCCGTTCGTGCTGCGCCAGCGGATCGACATTTTCCGCAAGACCGCCTGCTACGATCCCGCGACCATGAGCGGCGACCGGCCGCCGTTCGACCAGCCGCGCTGGCTGGAACTCGAAGCCGCCGCCGCGCGCCTCTATGCGGAGCACCGCGCCGACGCCGCGGCGGGGTCATTCGAGCGGCGCGCGCTCGAACTGTTCCGGCCGGCGCTGGAGGAGGGGCGGAAGGCGCAGGCCACCCGTCCGCCTCCCGACTTTTCCGCCTACCAGGCCGGTTCGCTCCGCTACAACCCGATCCCCGGAACGCCGGGGACGATTGCGCTGCACATCGGCAACGCGCTCCGTCCGCGTTCGATTTTCGACGACCCGGACTATCTGCCGCGCTGCCTGCTGGCGTTGCTCGACCACGCCGAGGCGGCGCTTGGCGCCCGCACGCTGCATTGCGGCACCTGGCTCAATTCGCATCCGCGCTGGCTGGCCCTCTTTCCGGACGAGTGGCGGCGGGCGATGTCGCCGCCCGACGAAAACATCCAATGGCACCTCGGCTTCTGGGGGCAGTTCATCAACGCGCGTGGTCTCTTCCACGAGAAAAACGGGCGGCTTTTCCGCGAGACGGGCGTGATGCCGTTCGCGCACCGGATGTCCAATTGTTCGTGCGCCGCGCTGCGGCGTCACTTGCTCACACGGGTCGGTTAAGCACAAACAGAGAGGGCTCCAGATGAAGACACGGCGGATGACAAAGACGGAAACGGGTGCGCGGGCATGGCGCGCAGGGATGGCCGCGGCGCTGGCCGCCGGCCTGATGGCGGCGGAACCGGTCACGGCTGCGCCGGGGGACGAGGCGGCCGATCCGGCGTGGGGGAGCGCGCTGCCGTGGAGCCGCTTCGCGCGGGTCGAGACCCTTCCCGGGCTGCAGGCCATCGCCAAGCTGAATGACGGCGACCCGCAAAGCAGCGCCATCTGGTGTCCCGGCGGCGAGGGCGGGGGAGAGGTTGCCATCCGCTTTCCCGGTCCGGTCGCGGTCACGCAGTTCCGCTTTGTGCAGCACGGCGGCGGCGCGACCAGGTACCGCCTGCTGGCCGATGCCGACGGCTCGGGCGCGTTCGACGCGGTGGTGAAGGAGCAGACCGACCCGAAGGCGGTCATCAAAACCTCCATCGGCATTCCCGTCAACCGCACCGTCCACGGCCTGAAGCTCGTCTGCGTCGAGGGGGTCGGCGGCTACCGCGCGCCCTTCCCGGCGCTGGGAGAGATCGAGATCTACAGCAAGGCGGCGGCGCCCGCCGCGCCCGTGCCCGCCGCCGGGACGGCGCTGCAGACCGGCGCCGCCAAACCGCTGCCGCCGTTCGCGCGCAAGGAGATCGACATCCGCATCTGCGTCGACTCGTGGCACGTCGGTATCGGCCGCAACAGCGACGCGGCCGGGCTGGAGTCGAACAAGACCTTCCAGGAGGCGCTGGCCCGGTTCAAGGAGGCGGACGCCAACAGCGCGCGCTTTTTCACCGAGGGCGGGTGCTGCGACGACGAGATGCCCTGGAAAAGCGAGAAACTCTGGCCCGGCCACGGCTACGACCAGTTGGCGCCGCTGGTCCAGGCGCTGCACAAGAACGGGTTGAAGCTCTACCTCTTCTCCCACGCGTGGATGTCGCCCTTCCAGAAGCGCGGCGAGCGGGCGGTCATGCCCTATTGCCGCTGGGACTACCCCTACGAGCAGAGCGACCGGCTGGTCGGCGTGGACGAGCACTACAAGGTCGCCTATCCCTGTGTGATCAGCGACCCCGGCTTCCGCGACAAGTGGCTGCAGATGCTGAGCGAGGCGCTGGACCACGGCGCCGACGGCGTTTACCTGATGCCCGACGAGTACTACTTCAAGGGGCACAACCTCTCGCGCGTCGACTGTCCGCTCTGCCAGGCTGCGTTCAAGGAGATGTTCGGCTACGACACGCTGCCGAAGGGCGGCGGGTTCACGGTGAGCAAGACGGGCGCGACCACGGTGATCAACCGCGGCAAGGTCGAGGACACCGAGCACTACCGCAAATGGAAGCTTTTCGAATACCGCAAGATCGCCGG
>CAYVKQ010000291.1:0-4323 GCA_964451945.1 uncultured Lentisphaerales bacterium | reverse complement strand
GGTCGCGAAAATACACGTTCCATTGGCCAGTCCCCACGTTGATGAACGAAAGCGCCGGCAGATTGTTTTCGTGGCAGAGCCGCGTGGCGCGCGCCAATGGCAGCGCCACGCGCAGAAGCAGCTCGCGAGTTACCGGACTCCGCAGTTGCTCGGCGCCGGCGGAGCTCACCAGTTGGGCAATAAGCAGGCTGCGGGCGGCGGCGTTCGTCGGTTGCAGCGCGTGGGCGGCATCGGCCGTCCAGACATTGTTGTACCGTTGCGCCACAGCAAGCATGGCGGCGAAGTCGTCGGTCGCGCGCACAGTTGCCGCGTCCGGCACCCGCTCGCGCAGGATCTGCCGCGTGGCGATTGCCGTAGCCGACACAAGGGCGTGCAATGCGCCCAGCTCACCCGGCTGCTCGATACGGTGGACCTCTTGCAGGGACCGGTTCAGAAAACGAACGGTGAAAACCACATCGGTCAGCCCCGCGGCGGTCACTTGGCCCGGTTTCATAGAAAGCTCGCCGTCAATGATCCAATCGGACGCGGCGAACGCCGCGGCTTCATTGGCCAGCACAGCCTCGTCCAGCAGTTTCCCCAGTTGGTGGCGCTCCAGCACGATCACGTCCGGCTCGCGGCAAAGAAGATCGGTCAAGAGCACGGGCAGGTCGCCTCCGGTCCATAGGCAACCCGGTCTCCCGGAAGGGTCGTCGGTGCGCGCAGCGCGCAAGCGTTCCGTCTGGTCGCCAAAGGTACTGTTCTTCAAGTCCAGCAGCGCGACCCGCTTCAGGCGCGTCGCATCGAGAGAGAGCTTGGGGACCGCGGCTAGCAGCGGCGCGATGACGGCCGGAGCGAGCGCGGCAACGGTCTCTTGTTTGGCGACCTGATGGACGACGAAACCGGCGACGAAGCCCTGCCGGGTCTCCACCAAACGGGCCAGCACGCGCCGGTTCACGGCATCCTGGCTGATGAAGATCAGACCCTGTGCCCGCAGGATCTTCCCAAGGATGATGCGGGATCCACCTTCGGCCAGCCCCCCGGCGGACAAACTGTGCTCAGCCAGCACCCGTTCGATCTCGTCCCGCTCGACGGTCTCGACGCCCGGTTGTTTGGCCAGTTCGACCGTGAGCAGATCGGCCAGTGCGCACAGCTCCGGTGCGCTCTTATCCGCCAGCACCGCCAGCCGCACGACGGGAACGGCGGGCGGCGGCGCAGCCGCCGCCATCGCCGGCGCCGCCAGCAGGGCGGCGGCCAGCAGCAGGAGGGTGTGCGTGTGTTTGCGGGTGACGGCCATCTGTCTCATAAAACGCCTTTCTTGCCCCGAAAGTAGATCCACGCGGCGAGGCGTTGCCGCAACCCATGCAGTTTGGAAATCCGGAAAAGACCGCTGGCGCGTATTCTTGATTTCCTCGTCCATAACTTCAAGTTGCCGCGAGGGCTCGTCGTCCTCGTCGTCGTCCTCGTCCTCGATTCCCGAGAACGACGAGGACGACGACGAGGACGAGGACGAAACACAACCCGTGTATTCAGTCCCAGTTACCCCCTCGATCATTCGCGGCGCAGCCGCGCGGCCGGCTGACGGGAGCGTGGGCGTCCCGCCCGCAATCGCGTCCGAATGACAGCGGGCAAGATGCCCGCGCTCCCGTAGGCGCGGTTCCCCGACTGCCCGATTCTGAACATTCACCTTTTTGAATGTTAGGTTAGGTTCATAAGGAAAGATTGGGGATGGCATGTAAGTCGACCTCCTTCTCGATATCCTGTGCACTATCCGTCATTCCGAACTTCCGTTGTCTGCACTCTCGTAAGGGCATACGGCAACAATGGATAAATCGGCAGGAAGTGTGGCGATTCGCTCTGGCTGCTCATTCCCGGCGTCGAGTCCGAGGATCAGCAACTCGCCCGCCCTCGACAGAACGGCATAGCTGCCCGTGGCGTAGTGCACGGTGATGGCCATGTCGAGCTTGCGGGAAATGATCTCGTTTTTCGTGGCGATATAGAAATACCAATCCCCGGAAAAGCCGTGCCTCTCATCAACAGGGGGGCCGCCCTTGGTCAGACTCTTCCCTTTGCCGACCGCAACTTCTTCGTATACGTCAAACGTGCAACCCTGATCAAACGTATGAACGCTTGTGCGTCCGCGTACACGGTCGATAAAGAGGCAAGTGGACTTGAACTGTTCACCGTCTTTCATCCGATCAACGTCATCGACCCAGTAAACAACCACCCCCTCTGACCGGCCAGCAATCCTCCACAGGGCGTCGGGATAGGCCGCGGGCAGAGCCGCAAGGCAAACATACTTCGCCGCGAGAGACGCACTCGTCTTCTGCCCGTCTACGTGATGTGAGAATCGCCACGCAGCATCACCGCCCTGAAAATTGACATCATCCGCACAACTCGTATGGATGCGTCTGTCCTGCCCCATAAAGTGGACTGTAGACGCGTAAAACTGTGTGCCATAGTCATGAAGCCACGCGGGTTGGCGCGTTCTCTGATCAAAGAATGCCGTATATTGATATTCCTTGACGTCGGCAATAATATCGCCGGCAACCCGTTGAAACCCGTTTGTCAGATTCGAGAGATCAAGCACCCAAAGCCAGAACCCAGCAGCCACCACGATCAACTGCTTCTGCGACGGGACATAGCATACGTTATCAGGAAAAGAGTCCCCGCCGAGCCACTTCGCGGTAAGCAACGCCGTCTCTCGCTTCTGCCCGGCCAGTGGCACCGTGTAAAGCTCGCCACGCAACCCCATGATCAACAGATTGGTCACCGTGCCCGATGCGCATAGAGCACTTCGGAATCCGGCGACGCTAACCACAATAATCAGCAGTAGAACCCTAATGTTCATTGAGCACCTTATCAGCCTGGTTGCTCAGAAACTCGCACCGAAACCCCTGTCCCCGCTCTTGGCCGGAGGTCGAGGATCAACGCTTAGATCCGAACCGTCGCGAGCTTCGCCTGCGGTGCCATTATCGTGCGGTTTTCCAAGCCCGAACGCCTGAGCGATATAGTAAACATTATTGTAGCGGATGTTCTGCAGCTCCTCGCGGATCATCTGGATCTCCCTTTCGGTGTATTTGCTGCGAACCCAGTCCAGACACAGTACTGCAAAGGCCTTGAAGCGCGGATCGGCAAGGGAGACCTCCTCTTCTGATATTGCCAGCCCCTCATCGCTTTGACCCACGGAGGGGTGGTCGGCTGAAGGCTCAATGCCGTACTCGCGCAATAGCGCCCTGTAAGCCCAATAGCTGTTAATGAAATACCTGTCCGGTCCACTGCCCCACATTTCCAGGCGCTTCACGGTCAGGAATATGCATTTGCCACGCTCGTCGATAAAACCAACGCTAATCTCATGTGACGTGTCGCCTGTTGCGATCACTGTGACCCTGCCCGTCACGCCCAGCATCACTTTCGCCTGCTGAGGGGAAATCTCGTCACCGCCAGCCGGAGCCGCGTTCCGCACATGCAGGACGGGAACCGTCATGATGTGCCGTTCGGGCGCACGGCTTGACACACAGCCTACGACGACAGAGAAGAGAAACGCGAACCACGCATATTTTCTCATTGTTTTGTGCCCCCTTGGAGTAATCCCATCCCCTGCGGCTCAAACAGCCACAGCAGAAATCCGGCACTGCTTTGGTCACTGGTATTCCCGCTGAACCCGAGGTCACCGGCTTCTTTCCTCGTGAACTTCCTGCTCACCCAGTCCCTGCACAGCACGGCAAAGGCGCTGAGACGCGGGTCTTTAATCTGAACCTCCGTCTCGCGCCCCCGCCCGCCGCTGAGAAGCACCGCCCCCAGTCCTCTGCCGTCGTAGCGGTTCAGGTAAAAGCGGTACCTTTGCGCGTCATCGGCGCGCGGATAGTTCTCCTCTATCCGTATGCCGACGTATTGGCCGTCGGCGTCATGGATGATTCCCTGCATGGCGTCCCCCCCAGAGAAATAGACCTGCACACCGTCAGGCGGGCGCGCTCCCACGCTGCAGAAATCGTCAACCTCAACCGGCTGTACGAGGCCGAGCGTGTCAGCGGCCTGATCGGGTGTCATGTCATAGCCGTCCGGCCTCTCCTCGGGCGGGTATCTCTCCCAGTCGAGATAATCGGCCATCAGGCTGGAAGGTGTGGCCCACGGCGGGTAGCGCGTCTCGATCACGGCAGGCGAGCGGCAGCCGGCGAGGGCCAGCAGACAGAACGGGACAATGGAGCGGGTGTTCATGTTTTACTCCTCCTCAGTCCGATCCTCCGAGCGTTCCGCCTGGGCCGAAGGGACAGTGATATCCTATTGATTGCCGTTGCTCCCATCGCCAAGCCACACCGTGAAGCCGGGGTTCATACGAGGATAGCT